>JAESTW010000519.1 GCA_016763395.1 Kofleriaceae bacterium | reverse complement strand
TGACCTTCTTCAAACCACTCTCGGTTCCTGTATCGGAATATCGTTTCTGTGGCGTCAAAAGAGTGTCTTTGGATTGGCCCACTGCCTGTTGCCACTCTCGCCCGAAGCCAGTTGCTCGATCGGAGCGAAGTATGTCGATCAGGCGGTCGAATCGCTCATTCGATTGATGAGAATCGCTCCAGAGAATTTCGCGGAAATCGAAGTACATATTGCTGGTGGTGGAGACATGTTCCCGGACCTATCCAATAAAAGGGCAAGGGGAATCGGGAGTAAGAACGCGGCCTCGGTCCGCAAACAACTTTCTCTACGTGGCATCAAAATTAAGAAAATTTCAACAGGTGGAACTTGCGGTCGGCGGATGTTGCTTGATTGCCAAGAAGCTACAGTAGCGATAAGAGACATTGGAAATGGAACGAAGTAGATGAGCGACGCCGTACAACCCACGAAGGATCAACTTCTTATCATTGGAACCGTATTTGTAAATCAAAGTGAATTTGCGATTGATGCCAGCTATATACAAGAAGTCGTAAATGCACCAGAACGGTACTCTCCGATGCCCCTGGCACCAGATTACTTAGTTGGCCTAATCAACCTTCGCGGCATTGTGTTGCCCGTACTCAACCTTGAAATACTCTTAAACCTCGCTCCAGAGTGTGGCGATTCAGAGGAACACAAAATCGCAATCATCAACTACAATGGTGCCCGTGTCGGATTTTTACTTAGTGCAACAGGAGAGGTGATCCGAGCGCGTCAAGAAGATATATGTCGATTTGAATACGATCAAGGCACTCCCAATCAAGTTATCCAAGGTGCACTGAGACTGGAGGGGGGCACGAGAATCTTACAGATCCTCGATCCTTCTGCACTAATTAACGTTCAAAATCTTCCTCAGATCAGCGCATCTCTCGAAGCGAATCGGCTAACCGAACAAAAAAAGAGGAGTCAGCGTCGGCGGAAATGTATTTCCTTCTCCGTACAGGAGAACCTCCTGGCGTTCGAGATTACCGGTATCCATGAAATTGTAAAACCGACTAACGTTAAGCCGTCTCCACTTAGTTCGTCTCTTTGCGGACACGTGATGCAATTGAGAGGACAGATGATCTCAATTGTGGACTTCTCAATCCTACTAGGCACAGCCCCTGCTCAGGGGGCTCTTTCTTTCGAGGATAAGAAAATCATCATCCTTAAAATCGAAAATGCTTTTATTGGACTTCTTGTGGACACTATCGACAGCATCGATACTTATGATGAAAATGATGTGCTTCCATTTCCTGTATTGGTGAAGGAGCGAGCAACGATGTTCCTTGGTGTCATAGCGCGAACAGAAAGAAGCGATATCCTCTTGCTCAATCCTCAGAAAATTCTGACGGCAGAAGAGGTTCGAGAAGTTACCAATGGACACAGCCGACTCTTTGAAGCGAGCGACGAACAAGGTCTTACAGCCCAAGTGAAGGGAGTGCGCACCTCGTATATTTCATTTGAAATCGGCGAGCTATTCGGAATACAATCGCGCAAATTCAGGAAATCATCGAATACCCGGACACTCTCGTACAGACTCCTGGGGGCCATTCCTTCGTTTCAGGGGTACTAAATTTGCGCAACGATCTGATTCCTATTATTGATGCCAGAAAGCTCTACGGGTTGGAAAAGACAGTACTCTCAACCCCGCCCAAAATTCTTATCATCGAGCACAAGGACCACAAATTTGGATTTGTGGTCGATCGAATCTCGAGCATTGTGACGATTGATAGCGCACGGAACTTGGAACTTCCTTCTCTCCTTTACAAGGAATCCCAAAAATCATTTGATGATGACATCCACAGTGCTGTCCAAATGGATGATGAAAACGCTGCGCCACTCTTTATTCTTCGCTTGGACCGAATTGTTGGGCGAATTCAAGAGAGCCCAAAGAGTTCCGATTTACCGCCAGTATCAGAAGAATTGGCGCTCGCAATCCAAGTAGCATAGGCAATCGAGTTGTCCTCGGGCCTGTGCGTTAAAGCCTAAAGCGTCTTGAGCAGGTCTTCCACGTCTATCTGGGAGAGTTGCAGTGAGAGGGTAATAATCGTGTCTTGGGTATCTATCTGTATCGCCTTAATCAGTGATTGATACACCGGGGGAGCCATGGAGCTAGCCATTAGTAGAAATTGATTGATTGCTTGCTTGGTAACACTGGCGTCCGAAACGCTGTCAAACTGTAGAACGATTGTCGAGTCAAGACCGCGTTCTAGGTTGACTTGCAATGAAAAACTCGTAGGAGCGACTACGCCCATGCCCACCATGCCGGCAGCAGATTTCATGCTGTCCGGGAGAACTCCAATGGCCCAAATCGATGCGTATGGGTCTCTGAGTTCACTGAGCTTGGTGGCGAAATCGGGGTTGTCCATAAGGGAACCCTGATCCACTTCACGTCGTAGCGTCTCTGTATCGGAACCTTTCTCGTAGAGCATCATGTTGCCGTCCGGCCAGTAGGTTGTCTTGAGTTTTGCTTCGTCTTCGGGCTTTCCCAATGCAGCAAAACAGGTGCCGATCTGGGCTTCGCTTACATCTCCTGTCATCGCTATTAGTATGCCGTCGTTGTCCGCAGACTCTTTCCAGGCCAAGGTCAGAGTCGTCCATACTTGCAGCGGCGAGAATCCACACTTCGTCTCAATGGTAGTCATCTCCTGGGAGTATTCGTTGAGTAAGAAATGTTCGAGTATAGGAAAGGAAGGGCTCTGTTTCGCAAGTTCCATATCAGCGTGGAATACGATGCTGCGATCAGCCGCCAAGTGGTGCAGGACTCTGGGAACCGAAAAAGTCGCAAGCCCCGGGCGTGCAGGCGGCGACGGCGGGGCAACAGGCGGCGGTGCTGGCGCGACTGCTTCTGTAGGCATCGTTGCGCCCTCTATTTGCGTCGTTTGCCCACTTCCTCCACAAGAAAGAGTGCCTAGAGTCAACACAGCGGCAAAACAGGTACGAGTTATCATAGCCTTAGTGCTAGCACGCTTTTACACGAACGGCCTCTCTGTCCAGTATTATCAACTACTTAGCATTGGTCGATACGAGTTCGCATTGGTGCTATAAGCGGTCAACATGCGCCGTCCCTTGCTCATCGGCGGTGCCGTCCTCGGCGGTTTCCTGCTGACCTCACTCCTTGCTCTGTGGCTATTCTACGGACGAATCGGTGCGTGGGTGATACGTGACAAAGTCTTGCCAAAACTGGAAGCGCGTCTCGGTCAAAGCCTCGAGGTCGGAGAAATCGATGTCGAGCGTGGACGGGTCATTCTTCGCGATGTTTCTCTCGTCGGCAAGGAGGGAGCAGAGGAGTCGCTACTTCACATAGACGAGGTATTGGTGACCTACGACTATGGCGCGTCCTGGCTCGGGGAAGTGATTGTTCATGACGTCAGCGTTGAGGGCTTGGTTGTCCGAGCGTACCGAAATGCCGATGGAAGCAGCAATTTTCAGGCTCTAGTCGATACTCTTGGTCGCCGCAGAGACGCGACTCGCTCAAAGAATGGTACCGGCAGCGATAGCCTTCGTCCCCAGAGTATTTTGGTGATGAGTGGAGAGATTCACCTGATCGATAGAGAGCGGGGGGCCGAGATGCACTTGCTCGGTCTGAGCGCTCATGCCTTGGCCAAAGAGGGAAGTATTGCAAGCGTCCGGTTTGAGAGTGCTGTTGTCCAGCCAGGCTCCGGACCACGCCTGACTCTGGGAGAGAGCATTCTTAGAGTTGACCCACGAGATGCGCTAGCAACCGCTAGGTTTGACGTTAGCAATGGCGCGGTGAAGCTGTGGCAAGGCATGACACTTACCGGAATATCCGGACAAGTAGCGCCAGGAGACGAC
>JAESTW010000518.1 GCA_016763395.1 Kofleriaceae bacterium | reverse complement strand
GCCGCTCAGCTACTGGGCTGTCAGGGATGGCATTCATGCAATCTACGATCGGGCCGGCGTGAAACCTGGATTGATCTGGCATGGCTTGCGACACGCCTACTGCTCACGATTGGCCGCCGAGGGAGTACCCATCAACGTGATTAAGGAACTCGCTGGGCACAAGTCAATCGAGACAACGCTGCGCTATATGCACACCTCGCTGAACGCAAAAAGAGACGCCATCAGAATGGCTTTCGGAAGTTCTGGCCAACAGGTGGCCAACAGCCCTATCCGAAAAAGTGAAAAGCCCTCTAACTAGCTAAAGTTAAAGGGCTAATCGGGGCGACCCCAACGGGATTCGAACCCGTGTCGCCGGCGTGAAAGGCCAGTGTCCTAGGCCAACTAGACGATGGGGTCATGGTCGCAGCAGTAATAAGCTAAATAAGGTAGTGTCGCCGCTTGGTCTGGGAGTTAAAGGGAGTGGGTCCAGAAGGATTCGAACCTTCGGCCATCGGATTAAAAGTCCGGTGCTCTACCGGGCTGAGCTATAGACCCCTTTGGATGACCGGCATACTGACGATAGTCGGATGATAAAGCAAGGGGTTGGACGACAAAAAGAATAAATTTTCAGAAGGATCTGTATTGTGAATTCGGTGGGCAGATCGCACCAATTTCCGGTGCTGCCAGGTAGTATGCAGGCGTGAGCCGCTCTGTTCGAGTATCCATTGCTGGATTCGACTTTTCTGTTCGTACGGATGCTAAGCCTGCGTACGTTCGAGAGCTTGCGGGCCATGTGGAATCCAGGATGCTTGCCGCGAAGGGCAAGAGCCGGGCGATGAATACGCAGACTCAGGCGATGCTGGCGGCAATGAGTATCGCCGATGATTACGCACAGCTCCAAGAGGACCAGAAGGAGCTGAAAAAAGAGATTCGAAAGCGCTCGGAGCGAATTTTGGCGACTTTGGAGCGTGAGGCGAAGTCCTAGGTGACTGCTGTGGCAACAAAGGTACTGGATATCACCAAAGCGGAGTTGCGCAAAGACGCCCTGGCTCACCGCAATGCGATATCTCTCGACGCAAGAGACGCGTTCGCTGACGCAGCCGCCAAGCGGGCGATGAGTAAGCTCGACGGTGCTCGGATTGTCGCGGTGTACAACGCTTTGGCTTCTGAGATGAATCCCGGACCTCTGGTTGGCCTCTTGCACCAAGCTGGCGTGCATTGTGTGTTCCCCCGTGTGGTGGGGCCGGACACAAGTTTGGAGTTCTGCTCCATTGCTAGTGAATCAGAGCTCAGCTTGGGGCCTTTGGGCGTCGCCGAACCACTGCCTACCCTTCCCGCTATCGACATTGGCAGCATTGATGCTTTTGTCGTTCCCGCTCTTTCCTTTGACACGGCTGGCAACCGTTTGGGATGGGGCAAAGGCTACTACGACCGTACACTCGCGCAAAACTCGGACGCATTGCGTATTGGGTTTTGCTTTCATCAGCAAATACACGCTTCGATTCCTTTTACCCAACACGATCAGTCGATGGATTGGGTCATTAGCGAATTGGAGACTATCCGAGGACGAAATCGAGAGCGCTTGACTCGTCCAGAAAACCAACAATGACATCACTTTACATACTATTGGCCTTCGTCGGAGGCTTTGGCGGTGCGTTGCTGCTAGCCCGGACAATGGGCTGGGGCGGCGGAAACGCGTCCGAATCAGAGGCGGAAGCCGAGGCACAAACGATTCTTGATGGCGCCAAAGCAGAAGCGGAAGAGCTGCAAAAGGCTGCCGAGGTTAAGGGCAAGGAGCTTGCCCGCAAGATCAAAAGCAATGCGGACAATGCAACTCGAGACCGGAAAGCTGCGCTAACCAAGCAAAAAGAAGAGCTGTCCGAGCGCGAGAAGGACTTGGAGAGGCAGAAAAAGAAGTCCAAGAAGTTCGAAAAGGATCTAGAGAAGCGAGAGCGCTCGATCGAAGGGCGTGAGAAAAACGCCGACTCAATGGCTGCCAAAGCGGAAAACGCGCTTACTGATGCCAAAGACAAGCTCGAACACGTGGCGCAAATGACCGCAGAAGAGGCGCAGAAGCAACTGCAAGACCTGATGGTGGCGGATGCCCGGCGGGTTGCGGCGGACGGGGTCAAAAGCATTCAAGAGGAGGCGGAAGCCACAGCCTCTGCCAAATCCAGAGAGATTATCGCGACTGCCATTCAGCGCTATGCCGGCGAGTTTGTTGCAGAGCGCACAGTAGCCACAATTCCCCTGCCCTCGGACGACATGAAGGGTCGCTTGATTGGCCGCGAAGGTCGCAATATTCGTGCGCTTGAAGCAGCTGCGGGCATTGATCTCATTATTGACGATACCTCGGAGCTCATCACCGTTTCTTGCTTCAATCCTGTCCGGCGCGAAGTCGCTCGAATCGCGGTTGGCAAACTTGTCGCAGATGGCCGCATTCATCCTACCCGCATCGAAGAGGTGGTTGCCGCCGCCCAAAAAGAAGTGGAAGGCGTGTGTAAAGAAGCGGGCGAGCAAGCGGTATTTGATCTCGGACTACACCGGATTCACCCGGATCTCGTCACCCACTTGGGCCGACTCAAGTTCAGAAGCTCTGCAGCCTCCAACGTACTCCAACACTCCATCGAAGTGGGATATCTCTCAGGGCTACTAGCGGCAGAGCTCGGACTCAACGTCAAGATGGCGAGACGAGCAGGTCTCTTGCACGCCATTGGCAAGACGGTCGATCACCAAGTAGAAGGCTCCTATGCGGAGGTGGGCGCACAGCTCGCGCGCAAGCATGGCGAGAACCCCAATGTTTGCGAAATCATTGCAAAACACGATTCTGACGGTCCAAAGTCAGTCTTGGCCCATATTGTCGAGGGCGCAAGTACTCTGAGTAACGCCCGTCCAGGCGCACGGCGTGAGGTTTTGGCAACCTATATCAAGCGGCTTGAAGACCTAGAAGAACTCGCAGGAAGCTTTGAAGGGGTTCACAAAGTCTACGCCATGCAAGCGGGCCGAGAGCTGCGAGTCATGGTGCACAACGACAAACTGAGTGATGGCGAAGCCAGGCTACTCTCCCGAGACATCGCTACCAAAATTGAACAAGAGGCGACCTACGCAGGTTCTGTCCGAGTGGTTGTCATTCGGGAAACCCGGGCCTCCGACTACGCGCAATAGCCATGAACATACTCGAAGAACTCAACGCTCGCGGCCTCGTCCAGGCCACCACAGATGACGAAGGTCTAGCCAAGCTGCTAAGCGAGGAGTCGGTCTCCTTTTACGCGGGCTACGATCCGACCTCTGCCAGTCTGCACATTGGCAGCTTGGTCCCGATTTCACTGATGGCACGCTTGCAAAAAGCCGGACACAAACCGCTCGTCTTGGTCGGTGGCGCAACCGGGATGATTGGCGATCCGTCTGGCCGAAGTGATGAGCGATCGCTCTTGGATGCAGAGACCTTGGCAGCCAATTTAGCGGGCATTCGCAAGCAGCTTGAGCCCTTTGTGAAGTTCGGTGACTCTGCTTCGGACGGGTCAGGCAGTTCAGCGTCAGGCAATGGAGCCGTCGTGGTCAACAACGCGGATTGGTTTCGCGAAATTGGCTACATTGACTTCCTCCGCGACGTTGGCAAGCACCTGACGGTCAACTACATGACAGCCAAAGACTCGGTGAAGTCCCGACTCAACGACCGCGAGCAAGGCATTAGCTACACCGAGTTTTCGTACATGCTCCTGCAAGCCTACGACTTTGCGCACTTGGCCAAGACTCAAAACTGCCAATTGCAAGTGGGCGGATCGGACCAGTGGGGCAACATCACCGCGGGCATCGAGCTATCGCGCAAGATGGGGCGCAAGGGCAAGCTCTACGGGCTTACCAACCCGCTTCTGCTCGACTCCAGCGGCCAAAAGATGGGCAAGACGAGCTCGGGCACACGAGTTTGGCTCGACCCGAATCTGACATCACCCTACGCATTTTACCAATACTGGCTCAACAGCGAAGACAATGAAGTAGACAAACTCTTGCGTCTCTTCTCCTGGCGATCGCTGGAGGAGATTGCAGCGATTGTGGCCGAGCACGCGGAGGCTCCACACAAACGAATCGGACAGAAAGCACTGGCCGAAGACCTGACGACTTGGGTCCACGGAGCCGACGCGCTGGCCAAGGCGATTGCGGCGAGCCAGGTGATGTTTGGTGGCAGTCTAGAGCTATTGTCCGATGTTGACATCGAGCCACTTCTGGCTGACCTACCCTCTTCTGAGATGCCCAAGACAGAGCTTGAATCTGGTGTTGCATTACTTGAGCTTATGCAATCTAGTG
>JAESTW010000517.1 GCA_016763395.1 Kofleriaceae bacterium | reverse complement strand
CGCTTCGGCTATTGTCATGCTGCTTTCCAAGTACCAAAGATTCGTCGCCTGGAGATACTTGCTCGAACGTGAGCAGGTGCTCAGCTCGTCGATTCTCTGGGTAGTCGGGGCCAGCCTATGGCTTTGCGGTGGTATGGCCGCTGCCAGCTATCTCTATCCTCTCTCGGACCCTTTTATGGTTCCCGGGCCAGCGATTTCGATGACCATTCCTATGGCAATTGGGCTCAGCGCCTTTCTGCCAATCATGTCGATACTCACGATGGTAATTGGGGTCGGACGTCAGTGGACGGTGCGTTACTTGGCGCCTATTGGAACCATTGAAGCCAATACTAAAATTCGTCTGCCTCTGAAATGGGTAGCGCTCACCATATACTGGGCTTCTCTAGCGTTGGCCATGGTGGGACTTTATGCCGAAGGGGCAGGCGGCGCCGAATGGGTATCGCAGATCCAAGGGGGCGATCTTGCCTTCTTCGCTGTTACCGCCTTCATCGTTCCGTGGATTGTTTCAGCACTGGCGCCGGACACAAATACAATGACTTGGGTGACGCCGGGCCGCTTGGGAGATACTCCAGATTCTGGTGAGATTCCGGAGGCTATTGTCGTTAGAACACCTCCTAAACCGATATTAGTAGAGTGGAAAATCGCTGGATCACTCATGGGTGCAACATCGCTCATTGTGTGGGTCGGAACCTATATTGGGATAAAGGGGCTCGCCTGGAATGCGTTTTATAGCGGCCCACATAGCCAGTGGAAGTTCATTGCTCTCGCAGCGATCATTCTGTCCGGAGTACTAGCTCTGACCTTCCGGTTTTCTCGCAAAGAAGGTGTGTTCTCTATTGTAGCAATGGGCGTGGGGCTGGCCCTCACTTGCGTGGTGATAGCGTCCTATCTTCATTGTATAGACTTCGTTAGTGTCAACATGAAGTTTCTTGGTGGCTGGGATAAGTACACGCCGCCGATGAACTTCATCATTCCCTCCTACGCAGGTGGAGCGCTTTGCATTTTGGCCTTCGTGCTGCTCATCGTGCGCTACTTCTTCACCTTCTTCACAACGGTTTCCATTGGCGGCGTCACCATCGGAACCATGGCTCTAGTCATTGTTCTCAGTGTCATGTCCGGTTTTGAAAGTGACCTGCGCGGCAAAATCCTGGGCTTCAACGCACACATTCAAATTAGCCAAGACGACGAGTTGCAGTTTAAGGGCTACCAAGAGGTCCATGAGGTTTTAGAGACCACCAAGGGAGTTGTCGGATACACCCCCTATCTCATCACCGAAGCCTACATGTCCAATCACAATAACTACGGCAACGTCACGATGAAGGGCATTGATCCTGCGCGGGTTGCCGGAGTCACGGAAATTGTCCGAAAATTGGAGAAGGGCGATGACCGAGCCTTAGAGAAAATCTGGCCCTTGGCCGAGGATGGCAGCATCCTGGGACAACCCGACCCGAGCGAAAAAACAGACATAGACGACGATATGCCGCTGCTTGACGATGGCCCGATGGACATGAGCGGCGGACTGGAGGAAATCCTAGACAACACCCCAGATACCCCGCGAGACGATGAGCAAGAACTCGACCTAGGTGAACCGGTGGACTACAGCGGCGGCTTGGACGAGATACCGCTGGACGCGGGGGTGCCGGACGCAGGCAGCACTCTTGCGATAGCTGGCGATGGCGGAGTTTTTGGGGAACTCGGACACGGAAAGGATGCCGGCGCCGAGGGCAGTGCCCGGACTATTCGAAAAACAGCGCGGGTCCCAATCATCGATGGCGAGTGGGAAACCCAAGTGCTGCCGCATGATTTTATTCGTCCAGAGATCGCAATTCTCGATGGCGTATTGGTTGGCCGCGAACTGGTCAAGCAAATCAATCTCTACACCGACCAGGAGATCCGCATTATTTCTCCTTTGCCGGACGTATCACCGGACGGGCTGAGCATCACCCGAATCAAAAGCTATCGCATCGCCGGTAAGTTCTTCTCGGGCATGTACGAGTACGATCTGAAGTACGTCTATTGCAGCCTGAAATCGCTACAGGCTTTTCTCGACTTAGAAGATGTGGTCAATGGCATTGAAGTTCGAGTTGCCGATCCGACCAAGACCGGCGCAATCGTCAAAGAGCTAAGGGAAGCACTCGGAAGCTCTTATCGCGTTCAGGACTGGAAAGAACTCAACAAGGCACTCTTCTCGGCGCTCAAGCTCGAGAAGATCGCGATGTTCTTTGTGCTGGTGATCATCGTATTGGTCGCCTCATTCTCAATCGTCGGCAACCTCATTATGGTGGTTATCGAAAAGGCCAAGGAGATCGCCATTCTCAAAACCCTCGGTTCCAGCAATGGAGGTGTAATGAAGATTTTCATCACGCAGGGGTTCTTTATCGGTCTTGTGGGCACAGGTCTCGGCGTCGGTCTCGGCCTTGGTGCCTGTTATCTGGGCATGGTCTACGGAGTTCCGCTAAATCCCGATGTCTATTACATAGACAAGCTTCCGATTCTCATTGATCCCATGTCGATTGCCACGGTTGGCTTTGCTGGTGTCGCCATCAGTGTCGTCGCGACGATCTATCCAGCATTTATCGCGGCCCGCATGCGCCCGGTAAAAGGGTTGCGTTGGGATTAAGCTGAGCGGCAATAGCCAGATCCGCTTCACATAGCGAGTGTGAACCGAAGGTTACATAGGACTAATTTGAGCACTAGGTAGCTGGTGTTTTTCGTCAGCAAAACACCGAATAGCCTCCGGAGGAGGCGTACTTTCAAGCGTTTGCGAGGGAAAACACCAAGTTCCTCGGCGGGAAACTGGGGGCGGCACGGAGAGTGCAATACAATTAAACATGCGTATTTTTGCCTGTATCCTCGCTCTCCCAGTCGTTCTCGCTGCGTCTTCAGTAGCCCATGCCGACGGCTACGTGGGATTTGGGGTGGGATCCCAAGGGGAGCTCGACGGCTCGTTATCGGAGCATTTCACGACTGGAGCACAGTCTGATACCTCCCGTTTTATCCTGGGACAACGTTTTGGCGCCCTGGCACTGGAGGCTTCGCTGTTTAAAGCGGAGCTTCAGGGCACAGGCGGAATTGCTGGCACATCCGAGTTTTCGACTGCCTCCATTGGAGTTGATGTGAAGTACTACGTTGGGCTTGTCGGTGGCTTGGAAGGCTACGGAAAAATAGGGCTGAACAAGACTTGGCTCAGAGGTCCGGCAGCTACGAGCATGAATTACGAAGGGCGTGGCACTGAGGTTGGGGCGGGGCTCCAATACACGCTGAACCTTCCTCTTGCGCAAGTTGGCCTGTGGCTCGACTACAGCGTTCAAGACACTCAACTGCGCGACCTAAAAATGGGTACTGGCACAGACCTAGACGGTGAATTGCGCATGCTAAACCTCGGCGTTTTTGTCGGGTTTTAGCGCCACTTCACTCAAGCAATAGTACCCAGACACGCAGAAGGTCAGATTCCAAGGAGTCTGACCTTTTTTCGTCTCGGGGATCGGGGAGTAATCGCTTTTGAACCAGTGCGCCGTCCATGCTTAATTGTGGAGTTCGGCTTGGCGAGGCGCTCCCGTGGCAAGGCGGCAGGGCGCTAGAATACCTGGTGTATTGTACGGAGATCCAACGAAGCCAGGGGAGATGGATCGGCGAGCGGAGCCCACTATTTAGTATGGACGGTGCACTAGGCAACTACTTGTGCTCAAGAGGAGTCCCACTCGTTGACAGGGCACGTTTGCCCTGAGTAAGTTCCGAGACTCTTTCGGGAAATCGATGGAATCACCGACAAATAACGACACCTCCAAGGACACAAGCGACGACTCAGGTACGTCTACGCCAGCGGCTGCTCAGGGCGGCGCGCGCATTGCCGTTCGCAATTTGTGCAAGACTTTTGAGCACGGTGGCCGCGAGTTGCACGTCCTAAAAGATCTGAGTTTCGATCTGCACAAAGGTGACATGGCGGCCATCATGGGTGCGTCTGGAGCAGGTAAATCAACACTTCTACACGTGCTTGGCACTCTCGATTTACCCACTAGCGGAACCATACATTTTAACGGCGAATCGGTCACTACCATGAGCCCGGCCAGACTCGCTGAGTTTCGCAATCGATCGATTGGCTTTGTGTTTCAGTTTCATCACTTGCTTCCAGAATTCACTGCCTTGGAAAACGTCATGATGCCGTGTTTCATCCATCGCATGGATCCGGCGCTGGCGAAGAAAAAGGCCATGAAGATTCTCGAGCACGTAAAACTCGATCATCGCATCACCCATCGTCCGGGCGAACTCAGTGGTGGTGAGCAGCAGCGAGTGGCCCTGGCAAGAGCCATGGTTCTCGAGCCGCCACTACTCTTGGCCGACGAGCCAACAGGAAATCTCGATACCCACACTGGCAAAGAGATTCATGAACTATTTTTCGAACTCAATCGAGAGCTCGGCACTACCGTCATTATCGTCACTCACAATCCCAAGCTCGCCGAATTGCTCCCCCGTTGCTTGCGCATGGAAGACGGGGGGCTTATCGATGGCACGCCCAGTTAGTATTTGTTTTAGAATTGTTAGTTTTAGATTTAGCATGCGAATAGTTTTGATGACACTGGCCCTCTTCTTGGGCACTCTCGCCAGCCAAGCCAGCCTGGGCTCGGTCGCTGTAGCATCGGCACAAATTGGGCCGGACATGCGTCAAGCTATAAGCGAGGCCTCGGAGTTTCTCGATACAAAAATTGAGCAAGTTCAGTTTCGTGGCAATCGCAAAGTGGAAGATGCTGCCATTCGTGTGGACTTGCTTACCAAGGTGGGCACGACCCTCGATCTTGCCAGAGTCCGTGACGACGTTCGGACTATCTGGGATATGGATTTTTTCGCCGACATTAGAGTCGAGGCACAGGCAACACCCAAAGGTGGAGTGATTGTCATCTTCGTGTTGACAGAAAAACCGTCCCTCCGGAAAATTCTGATCACCGGCAACGACGAGGTTAGTCTCGAGACGATCAATAAAGAAATCGACCTAAAACGCGACGGTATCCTCAACATCACAAAGATCAAACAGAACCGCGACAAGATACAAGAGATGTATGTTGTAGAGGGGTACTACTTAGCCTCTGTTGACTACGAAATTTCGGTGGTCAGCGATTCCGAAGTTGATGTGCTCTACATTATCGACGAACACAGTAAAGTAGAAATTCGCCGAGTGAGTTTCATTGGCAACGACAAGGTGTCCGATGCTGAATTGCGCAGCGTCATGCTGACCTCAAAGGGCGGGGCACTGAGCTTTCTTAGCGATGGCGGCACCTTTCGCGAGGACATGTTCGAACGCGATCTCGTGATCATCACCGCGTACTATTACGACCGCGGCTACATTAACGTCAAAATCGGCACGCCGAATATCCGTCTCTCACGCGACAAAAAGTACATGTACTTGTCGATACCAATTGATGAAGGGCCCGTCTTCAAGGTTGGCAGCATTGATTTCAAAGGCGACATGATCGGCAAACGGGCCGATTACTACAGTCGTCTTACTCTCAAGCCTGGCGCGGTTTTCAATCGCTCGTATGTCAGCAAAGACATCGTCCGGCTCAACGATTACTACAAAGATCGCGGCTACGCTTACGTGAACGTAACTCCGCTCACCAATGTTGATCTCGAAAATCGGACAGTCGATCTCAGCTTTGAAATTGAGCAGGGCAAGAAGGTCTACTTCGAGCGCATCAATGTCCGGGGTAACAGCAAGACCCGAGACAAGGTGATTCGTCGCGAATTGAAGATTTCCGAAGGCGAGTTGTACAACCAAACCAATCTCGAAATCTCGAAGCGTCGTGTGACAGCACTTGGTTATTTTGAGTCTGTCGACATCTCTACCAAGCGCGGATCGAGTGATGAGTTTATTATCGTCAACGTCGAAATCTCGGAACGGGCAACAGGGTCCTTTCAGATTGGTGCCGGTTTCTCCTCGGTAGAAAACTTCATCGCGCAAGCGCAAATCTCTCAGAACAACCTATTCGGACGCGGTCAGACCCTGTCCTTGCAAGCCCAACTTTCGAGCCTGCGCCAGCTCTTTCTATTGCGATTTGTGGAGCCTTGGTTCCTCGACAGCCGCTGGTCCTTTGCCTTTGACGTGTTCAACCAAGTCAGGGCTTTCCGAAGCTTCGCCAGAAATGCAGTGGGCGGTAACCTAACTTGGGGCTATCCAATTAACTTCGAAACCAGAGCGTTCCTTACCTACAAGCTTGAGGACGTCTCGGTCTCCACCGGCAACAGCGGCTTTGCAACGGTCGGTGCGATTCAAGAACCGGTGGAAGCAGATAGCGTGGCCAACCTCTTCCGGGGCGGCGTGACCTCTTCGCTGCGTGCATCGATTACCTATGACACACGAAACAACCGTCTCTTCCCAACTGCGGGTTGGCATGCCAACGCCTTTCTGGAAGTAGCGGAAGAGTATCCGACCTTTTCCCAGAACATATTTGTCCGGTACGGCGGATTTGCGCGGCACTATCAGCCACTCTTTGGACCTTTCGTCCTCAAGACCAATGCCGAGATTGGAATCACAACCAGTCGTGACCCTCTAGGCGTGCCAATTACCGAGCGCTACCTCATCGGCGGTATCAACGATGTTCGTGGTTACTCACCGCGTTCTCTCGGCCCACAGTTGCGGGTTGCACAGCCTGGCGATGTTGGCCAACCACTGCGCAATCTGCCTTTGGGTGGAAACATGCAGCTTATTTGGAACAGTGAAATCGAATTTCCGATTTTCAAAGCATTGCAGGTGTCAGGACTGGTGTTCTTCGATGCTGGCAACGCCTACAATCTCGAGGACCGCTACTGCAGTGGAACCGTTGGCGGCGGTGATGTATCGATCAAATTCGATCCCTGCTTTGAGCTAAAAGAATCTCTCCTGAACGGCATACGGACATCGGTAGGCTTCGGATTTCGGTGGTTTTCTCCGATTGGTCCACTTCGTTTTGAATGGGGAATCCCACTTGATCGTCAGGTTGGGGAACAACCACTCGTCTTCGAATTTACTATCGGGAACTTTTTCTAGTACAGAGATTTTTATGAAGCACAATGTAGCGATCGCGTTTTTAGGTATTTGTTTTGTCGTCGGCGGCTTTGTCCGTGCAGAAGCCCAAGGTGGGGCCAATCCAAAGATTGGATTCATGGATTTGCAGCGCACGCTGAGCGAAACCAAAGTTGGCAAAGGAGCCAAACGGCGGCTCGAAGCCACAAAAAAGAAGAAGCAGAACGAACTCAATCGCAAGCAAAAGTCTTTGCAGAGCGCTGCCTCCGAACTTGAAAAACAGCGCATGATGCTCAAGCCGGCTGTTCTGCAAAAACGAGAGCGCGCCCTGCAAGAGAAGTACGTCAAACTACAGGAAACCTACATGACGCTGCAGCAGAGCCTAGTCGCTCAAGAGGCAGAGCTTGTAAAAGAAATCTTTGGCAAAGCCGCGCCTGTCATCAAAAAAGTGGCCAAGCAAAAGGGCTTTACTGTGATTCTCGACAAGACCGCAATTCTTTGGGCGGACTCTAAATTCGACATCACGAAGTCTGTAAACGGTCAGCTCAACAAGTAGCACCCGCGGTCGACACTGGCGATAACCTGGGTCATAGTGGCCCAGATGAGTGAGAAAACGACAGTAAGCCCGGCGGAGATCCTATCGATCCTGCCACATCGTTTCCCTTTCTTGATGATCGATCGAGTCGACGAAGTGTCGGACGAAAAGATTATCGCGATTAAGAACGTTAGTTACGGTGAGCCGCACTTTCAAGGACACTTCCCAGGCATGCCAGTTATGCCAGGAGTTCTCCAGGTAGAGGCTATGGCGCAGGCGGGTGGCATCCTAGCTGCCCACAGTGGCGACTTTGATCCGAAGACCCAAGTCATATTTTTCATGGCTATCGACAAGGTTAAATTTCGCAAACCAGTTGTCCCCGGCGACCAGCTGGTGATTGAGGTGGTTCCACTTCGAAAAGGGCGAATTTGGAAAATGAAGGGCGAATGCAGAGTGGATGGCAAGGTTGTGAGCCAAGGCGAATTCCTAGCCACGATGGCTCCTCGCGAGTGATGTTTCGATCCTGCTGGGCCAGGGCCTGCTGGGCCATCTGCCTCTCGCTACTGGCCTCGTGTGGCAAGGACAAGGCTGAGTCTCATAAAATCGCACGCAATACCGGCACCGCTGCCGTGGTCGTGGTTGGCTCCACCGAGGCGAGTGAAAGCTCGCTCGCCAAAGAGCAAGAACCAAACAATATAGGGGATGAGATACGGCAGGAGATCGCGGTTTCTTCTTCTGAGAAAAAGTCTAACGGGTACCAGGGTACACTGGATGGGTACTTGGACGTAGATGTCTTTGGACTGCGCGCCGCCGAGGAAGGCATGCTCTTTGTGAAACTGGAAGGTGCTGCTGATGCAGACCTCCGTTTAGAGTTACAGGGACCAGAGGGGAAAACGCTGGCGTATTCAGACCGCGGGCCTGCGAAGACGAGCGAAGGCATTGGCGGGTTTTGGGTCGATGTCGGCGACTACCGTGTTGTGGTCAGTGAGTTTACCAAGCGCAAGGCCAAAAAAAACAAGGCGGGCAGGCAAGGGGAGTCAGCGGTTTACACTCTCACTGCCCAGATCAAAGAGGTCGCTGAAGATTACGAAGTCGAACCCAATAAGAGTTTGGAGGGCGCGATGGAGATTCCAACCGATGCAGAGCGCTTCGGATATCTCGGGTGGAAGAACGACGCAGACCTTTGGCGACTTCCTGTAATTGCACAAGAGGGTGAAGACGGGGCGTTGGCAATCGAATTGTCCGGCTTGCCATCGGTGCGAACCAAGCTAGCGATCTTGGACGCGCAAGGCAAAGAACTCCTAGAGGTGCGTTCATCGAAAGGCAATGAGACAGCGATACGCAACTTTGTCCCCAACGAGGGGGCAGAATTCTATCTTGTCCGAATTCACGCGAAACGTTCCAACCCTGAGACTCCCTACGCATTGCGTATTCGTTCGGAAGTTAGACCACCCGGACGGGAAGCAGAGCCGAACAACGATCTACAGACCGCAACTCCACTGCCAGAGTCCGGTGGTAGCCTGGTACTCGGAAGCGGCGAGTTGAGCCAGGGAGATTTGGATTTCTTCGAGGTGCCTTCCGCAACTGAGAATCGCATTCTCGAAGTGCGACTTGAGGGCCGTTCGGGAATGGACTTTACACTCGCGGTTATCGCCGAGAGTGGCGCGGTCCTCGCGACGTCGGCAGATGCGCCAGTAGGAATTGTCGAGGTGGTTAAACAGGTGAATATTCCACCGGGCGTGAAAGCGCGAATTCGTATCGCAGCCAAGTCCGTGAACTTGCCCACCGAATACTCCTTCTCGGTTTCGCTAGTTGCTGGGCAGGCAAACACGCCCCACCCATCGCAGGTAGCGCCAATGCCTGTATCGACGCCAACGCCATTGCCAACACCTGAAACTTCGTTGGAATAAAGCCTTGGTTGGGTTTGGGCGCGTAGTAGAGTGCGTCTATCCTGATTGATACCTGCGGGTACACTGACACAACTCGGACAAGTCTTGTGTGTTTTTGCGGGCTTAGCTCTTGGCACAAAGACTGCTCATCTGTAGAGGGAACCACAACCCCCTACAGGAGATATGATATGAGAGCTTTTCGTATACTGGCCAGCCTACTTGTGCTTACTACCACCGCATGCGGATCGGCTGATGAGAAAAAGTCGGAAGCCACACCACAGTTGCCGCCGTCGCAAACCCGGGCTACAAGCTCGATGCACGCGAATGTTCAACCGGGCTATAGAGTGGAGCAACCTGCGACGTCCGATCCTGTTGAAGAGGAAGTAGAACAAGAGGCGATCCCAGAAGAGCCGACGAGCTTGTCCGGGTTTATGCGCCGCGGACGCAAACGTTTTCGTGCCGGCGAGTTGTCGTTGGCGTTGAGCGACTACCAGGCGGCTCTTGCCAAGGCGCCACGCGCCCTGCAGCCCAATATCTCGCTAGCCCGCACCCATTTGGCCATGGGCGACGCGAGCTCCGCTAGACCGCCTGCCGAGCTTGCCATCGACATTGACGGCACATCGAGTTTTGCGTGGAATACCCTGGGCCGTGTCGAGCTCATCGAGGCGGACTTCGAGGCGGCGATTGTATCCTTTGAGCGAGCCGTGGAAGAGGACGAAGACAACTCCTACGCATGGAACAATCTCGGTTTTGCGTACATTGAGACTGGCAGTTTTACCAGAGCGGTCGACGCGCTGGAGCACGCAACATCCGGATCTCGGCCAACCCCGTATATGTGGAACAATCTTGGTATGGCGTACGAGCACCAAGACCGAATTGTCGAGGCCCGGGCTTCATATCGACTCGCCGCAGAGGACGGGTCAACCAAAGCGCAATTGAACTTCGATAGACTGGAGGGTGTAATCTCTCTCATTCCCGAGATCCGAGACAT
>JAESTW010000516.1 GCA_016763395.1 Kofleriaceae bacterium | reverse complement strand
TGGCGGTGGTGGAACGGGCTACGGAAGCGGCTCCGGCCGGGGCAGCATGCGCGGACGGACTGCCCGAACACCGAAGTTGCGAATGGGCCAAGTGCGTGGGGGCAGAGTCGCAGGATTCGGCAATGTGTTGCGCCAGAAATTCCCCGCCACTCTCTTCTTTGCTGCTGCGATTCCTGTGGATCCATCGGGCACAACGCAGATCGATATCAAACTCAGCGATGCTGTAACGAGCTACATAGTAGAGGCGGTTGTGTGGAGTGAAGATGGTTGGACATGGTCTGCCAATACAACCTTCGAAGTCGCAAAGGAGACCGTCATCGATACGCCCCTCCCAAGTTTCGCCACTGTTGGTGATAGGCTGCAGTTGCCCATCCGTGTCACCAGCCGCGCCGCCAACGCCCGGATGCTGTCAGTGTCGGTCTTTGCGTCGGACAAACCCAATCATTTGCTGGTTGACAATAAAGAGCTTCAGTCACCGGCCAACGACACGGTGATCTATCCTCTGGAACTATTGCTACCCAATGCAATGGACGGCGCGATCACGGTTGGAGTTCGCTCGAAGAGTGGCCAGGCCCTGGACGCAGTACAGAGACCTATTGTTGTCCGAGAAGCGGCGAGACGAGTGCGCAAAAGTGTCGAGCTATTGTCCTCTGGTTCGGAGACTCTAATTCTCGATATCCACAAAAGTGCCATCCCTCGAAAGGGATCCGAAATTCTCGTGCGAATGGGAGCTTCCGTTTTTGAACTCAAAGCGCAAAACTACTGGTCTGATTGGGCTTCCGCTTGGACGGAGACTCCCTCAACCCTTCATTCGAAGTCGCTCTTGAGCAGTGCCGGGGGCTCGAAATTGGCGGCTGTGCTCGCATCCTCATGGACTAGCACGAAGGTTTCAGACAAGCTTGTCTCCAAAGCGCTAAAGAAGCTGACAGTAGAAATACACACACAGACCTCGTCTTCGGCGAGCAATCACTCTTTGGCCGCTCTTTCGACAATTCTGTTGAACTTGTCACCTATCAGCCAACATATGAATGCGCGGAAGAAACTAGCGCCGGACATTCGGGCCGTTCTTCGCAGTCTTCGCAAAGTCGTACGCAGTGGGAGCGCGTCCCAGTTTGGCAATATACACACAATCGCATTGAGCGCAGCATCGTTGGCGCTGACAGAACCCCGAAATGGTGATTGGGGACATGTCCGAGAACTCTTGCGCAGGCTTCGTCGCGAGGAAGTTGAGGTTGGCGGGTTTCGTTGGATCGCTACCCAAGAAGGAGGCCACGCGACAAGCGCACTAGTTGCTTTGACAGAGTTGCAGCTCGGAAAACGTAAAAGAGCACTGGCGCTTCTGCGTACGCTGAGCAAGCTGCACTTGGGCAGCCCTGGTCTGGATCTCTGGACAAGCACGCTGGCTCGCGTGGTAGCGTTGCGCGCAAGTGCGGGAACGAAAGACTCAACCCTTGTCTTGCGAGTCGATGGAAAATCACAGCGCCTAGCTTGGTCGGAGGGATTGCTGCGAATCCCCGCGGATGGGCTTAGCAAGCCAGGCATACATCGAATTGAAATAGAACCGGGAACCAAAATGCCATCTCTATACTACGTGCAAGCTTCTGGCGAGTACGGACTTCCCTGGGACATAAAATCGGACAGAAAGGGCTCTGTCACGGTAGCCATTGAGGGCAGGGTGCGAGGGCACAACCAAAACTCTGAGCTCACTCTTGTCGTTCGAAATCGCTCGCCCCGAACTATCGCTTCTCCCATCGTAGAGGTTTCACTGCCTGCGGGGGCGGAGCTTGACCGAGAAACAAAGAAGCTCTTGCGCGGGTACCTAAAAGAAGAACTCGGACAATCGGGCGGAACGATGCGCTTGGCATTACGAGGGCTTGCGCCGGGAGCGAGCGTGCGTGTGCCTCTGCCCTTGCGCTGGTCAGTTGGCGGAAGGTTGCAAGGGCTGGGAATCGCCAGCTATCCGGCTGGAAAACCAGATGACCTGAGTGTTCTGACGCCCCGGGTTTTGACGATCAAAAGCGCGAAAGGAACCCCATGAACAAAATCGTATTGTTTTGCTTGGCGTTTACGCTCTCCATGTCATCGAGTCTATGGGCTCAACAACGTACGGTAAGAGATGTTCCGAAGGGGCCTGTCAGTGGCCTGGAAATGGCAATTGAGGGCAATACCAAGGTAGCCCCAGGGGGCAAGTTCCGGTGGTTTGTCACCATTTACGAAATCATCAACGGGAGGAAACTCAGGCCATCACCCGGAACCAAATTGGATGTTCAAGTCTCCTTCGATCCCAGCAAAGCGCGGGTTAGCACGGTGACGGACTCGTATGGCCGAGCGGAACTCTCTTTCGATATTCCAGTGAGCCTAGAAACCTCATTTACTGTGATTGTCGAGGCGCGTTCTACAAAAGGGGTTAAACGAAATTTCGATGTCTATGTCGAAGTCGGAGAGCGTTACAAGATAGAGTTATTCTCTGGCAAACGCGAGATGTTGCCGAACGCGCAATTTAGAGTGTGGGGCCGCGTACTAACGGCTGTCAGCAACACTCCTGTGACCGGGCATAAGGTTGCGCTATGGCTGCGCCAAAACGGTCAGGGCGTGCAGGTTGGCCCGGATCTTCGGACAGATTCTAACGGCGTTTTTCACACGCTCCTGCGGGCGCCAAAGGGCAGCGGGCAATTCACCGTGCAAGCTCATGCCAACGATGCGTCTGTCAAAGAGATACTTCTCTCGCTGGAGACTGAGAAGGTTGAGCCTCTCTATGTATACGTGCGTCCCTTGCAGGATGCGATCAAACCGGGCGATAGCGTTGAGGTGGATGTAGTTGTCCGAACCGCTACAGGGAAACCAGTCCGGGGCGCAACACTCTCGGGCTTGTCGATCCCAATTCCGACCACTGCAGAGCAGGAGGAGCGAGGGAAAAAAAGAGTTGAAGCTGTGATTACGGATGCCCGCGGCCGTGCGCGAGTATCCTGGAAACCACGTTCTCGTGACCAATACTCTGTTGTGCGGGGCTCGATCCAGGCTCTTCGGGAAGGCATCGGCGTGGGCCACGGCAAGGTGAGTCTTCGTCTGAGTACCAAGCAAGTTCTTTTGTCTTGGTCGGTAGAGGGCGGGGCTCTAACTCCAGGCCTACCCGGACGAGTATATGTCCGGGCAGTTCGCCCCGATGGATCTCCGTGGGTTGGCAAGTCGATGACGATTTCTGGAAGAAGCATCGCTTCCCTGTCATCGTCGACAGACGCCGACGGAATCGCTGTTTTCGACACTCGGCTGCTGGCTTCGCGCATGCAGCGGGCTTCGGCATGCAGCGGGGCCACCGTGGTTGCGCTTCGCGTTGAGTTGGGGGCATTCGGACAGGAATTGTGTCTCCCCGTAGATCCAGATTCGACGTTGAGGATTCGCGGCGATTCCAGGTTGCGCTCGGGGGCTGTTGCCCACTTCAGCATTCACAAGGTGTCCGATCTGCCCGATACTCCGATTTCCTTTACGGTGCTTGCCCGTGATTCGAAAGACAGTCCTTGGTACCCCTTGGCGCAGACTGTCGTTACTGCGACAGCGAAATCTGTAAATTTGAGAATCCCCAAAGAAGCGCGGGGCGTTTTGTGGGTGCGTGCACGTCCCATCATCGGTAGTGTTGGCAGAGAGGTTCGCGGCGGAACAACCAGCGTTTGGGCAGAGCCAAGTACAGCACCGAAGTTTTCGCTGAGTCCGGACACCGGCGAGAAGGTTCAACTCAAGAGCCTACCTGGTGCGTTTGCCAGCAGTACAGCATTTGCAATGGCGCTGCCTCTGCGGCGAGGTAATTTGTTGCTCCAAGAATTGCGAGCACAGCAGAGCAATCATCCTTCTTCGGCATCGACAAGCGCACACTGGGGAGCATTTTTGGCCTCGCAAACCCCGGTAGACAAGGCGGTATCGGCTGTTCATCGGGACAAGCAGCTGGTGAGCATGCCCATGCCGAGCAATTCTGTGTCTCTGGGGTTACTGCGCGATCCTTGGCGTACACAAGACCGTTTTGTCCGGGGACGTTTGGGGCGCTTGTTTTTGGCGGTAGAGAATCGGCTGCGAGAGAGTATCCCCCATGATATCGGCGAGCTTGGGGTCAGTGTCGCCGGCCGCTGGCGCTTCAATAGTGAACTTCTGATTCAGGTTGCTGAGGACATTGGAGCGGAAGCCGTCGTCGGACTTGATGGCAGTCCGCTCAGCATTGCGGCACTGCGCCGCTTGGCACCAGAGTTTCGCTTCAATAACGTTGCCAGGCGGGTTACTCGTGAGCGTTTACTAAAAGTGTTGGTAATGCTGCGCCACTTCGTGAAGGACAAGGGACTCGACTACGGCTTTGCCTTGAGAGGGGATCCCAAAACGTGGATTAAGGCTCTGTCGCAGTGGGACGATCCCGAGGGAGAATTCGAGATGCAATCGGATGAACTCTATGATGGCTGGGGACGTCCGATGGCGATTCGCAAAGCGCCGGGAGGCCGAGCGCGATTCCGTTTTTTGGAGCCTATTGTCGGCTACGAAGTGGTGTCGGCGGGGCCGGACGGAAAGTTTGGAAACCGGGATGACCTTTTCAATCCCTTTGGGAGAGTACTGAGAGAAGGCGGTGTTTACAGTGACGCGGTTAGCGAGGCGGCGCTGCTCGCTAGGTTGCGGGGCGTGGAACTCGGACGAGCCATCATTACAGCGCTCGGCGAACTCTTTGAAGTGGAACAGCCCGATTGGGAGGACACGGAGACACGGAGCGCCGCGGGCTCGTGGAAGACAGTGGCCTTGGTCGGCAAGAGCACGGATGTACTAAAACCCCAAAGCGTGGGCCCAATGGTGGCTAGCTATTCAGAGTTTGTCTCAGGGAGAGAAGGCCCTGTTTCGATCGACCTAGGATTGACCAAGAATCCCAAATCATACATGGTGGTCGCCGGACGATACTCCAAAGACGGAACGGCGGTCTTTGACTCTGAGCAAATTCACGCCGGTGTACCCATTGCAATAGAAGTGAAATTCCCCCCGCGTCTCCGGCCCCAGGAGGCACTTGAAATTCCTGTCTACGTACACGGGCTGGGTAAAAAGATGGCGGTACGAATGGTCGCCAGAGGCCAAGGCGCAGTGCGTGCTATCGTTATTGGCAAGGGTACGGGGACGGTAGGCGCAGGCACTATGCAACGGTTCATCGTGAGAATCGACGCGCCGAGAGCAGGCATGGGCAGCGCGCATTTGCGAGTTGAAACAGAGGGCGGCATCTTGATTCGTGAGTTGTCTCAGGATTTCCGAGTGACGCGCGCTGGCAGTCTGCGTGCTCAGCACGATGGCGCCCTTGTTAGCAAACGACAGACCTTGGCGTTTGAGGTGCCCTCGGACGCAACGCCCTTACGTTCGTTTTTAGTGGTGTCGGGACCTAGGGATATTCTTAAGGACCCGGGGATGTCTAGCACTCACAAGAAGGCGCCGGATTTGCTGGGCTGGGCCTATGCGCTGCGGGGGCTGGCGATGCCCAAATCACTCCAGCCGCGCGTGACCGGACAAGGGAAGAACTCACCGATGCCAGAGCTTAGTCGGGCATGCGCGGCTGTTGCGTGGAGTGCGATGCCGGAAACAACTCAGAATCGCCTAGATCGCAGCAGTGCAATCCGAGGATTGCAAGTGGTGAGTCTACCTACCTCGGTACGAGAACGTAGCGCGCTATTGGTCGCTCTTGCTGCCACTGCCGTTAGTATCACCGAAGAGGGGGAATATGATTCTGGCCGGACGCTAATGGCGAAACTGCAAGCAGAGGGCTGGTATGCCGCTCGAATGGAAAAGAATCGGCCGACGGTTTTGGCCAGGCTAGCCGCGGGTTTACTCCTGGCAGATGTGAGCGACTTGTCCGGCCGAGGACTCTTTGAGTTGGCGAGAAGCTCACTCGTTCCTGGCACGCGTGGCGGTATGCGATTGCCCGGGGAAAACGGACAGGCATCGGACGGCTGGATAGGTTCCCTTGCGCTGGCGATAGCAGCAAGACAACTGGGAGAAAATACGCTGGCCGATGAGCTTGCCGTGGAAATCGGGCCACGGCTCTATCTGGGAATGCAGGGCGAAGTAGAGCCGGCCTTTTGGCTCTTGGCTGCGTCGGTTTATGGTGTCTTCGGTGTTGGTTCGCCGGACAACGTCGTCGTTACGATCGATGGAGTGAAGCAAAGAAAATCATTCCACCACGGGGTTGCGCGCTTTGCGGTGCCCGGGCGCGGCTCGAAACTTGTCGTAGAAAGTTCGCAACCGGTTATTGCCAGGCTGGAATCCCGATACCTGCGAGATCTACCTCCACGTTCTGATTCTCCGATCCGCAGTGAGATCGTTGGCGATCTGGGCGAGAGCCAAGGACTTGCTGCGTTGGAAATCGTTGTTGAGAATACCTCGGGCAAAGGCCTGGATCGTCCGGTTGTGGAAGTATTACTGCCGTCCGCTGGAGTGCTGTCAGACGAGGCGCGCCGTTCCATGGTGAATGTCATCGGGGTTGTCCGAGTGCGTGCGCCGGACGAAATGGGGCGGATTCGTATCGAACTCAGCCCACTGGCAGCAAAGCGAAAACTACACATTCCGCTGGCAATTGAATGGGTGGGCGAGGGCAAGGTGACTGGCCTGTCTACCCAGAGCTACAGCGCCAACTCCCCGTGGACGATTTCCTCGACTCGGGGTCGCAGCTTTCAACTGAAACCAGCTAAAGAGGAGACATGGAGATGAGAAAATATCTATTGCTGAGCACGCTCATCGCGCTCGGGGCTTGCGGAGCGACGGCCAAAGCCCCGGTGAAGATCGTTAACGACGAAGTGAGTACGCCAATGACAACCCTGGATGTTGAGTCCACGGACGAGGAGGCATCGAAGCCAGAAGCATCGGACGAGCACACTTCCGAGTTGAATACTTCCGAGAATGAACCGCTTCCTTAGGACGCTACAAGACGTCGCAACTGAAAATCCAAGGCCGTCAATAAATCGGAATTCCCGTCCTGGGAGTAGCTGGCCAACCTCGCTTGGTACTCCGGGAGTTTCTCCAGAAAAGTACTGAGAGTCTTGCCATCGAGGTTGTCAGCATACTGTCCGAACTTCTCGTGTTCCAAGTAGCGAGCGTTCATTAGCTGTTCAAATTGTCCGCGCAGAGGAATCGCCAGCATCGGCTTGTGCAAGTAGACCGCCTCGCCCATTAAGGTAAAGCCAGCGCCCGCAATCACCGCCCGCGCCGATGCCAAATCTTCCACAAAGCCAGTTTCGCTAAAAGGCCTGTGCCGCAGGTTGCCAACTACTTCCTCTTCTTTTAGCCCCGGACGCATGCCATAAATGCGACACTCAATCCCAGTTTGCGCCAGAACCTTTTCCAAATCGTCATTGCCAGCTGCGGTTTGGTAGATCAGCAGGTGCTCGCCTTGGCTTGGAGTCGCTGCGAGAATCTCTGGACGCAAAATCGGCGGGTGCAGGCTGGTATTCTTTTTTCGAATTTCTGGATGAAAAAATGTCGAAATCAGATAGTGGTCGCAAAAGGGGAGCTTGCCTTTTACGAAGGCTTTGGTGAAGTGAAAGAGTTTTTTCTCACCGTCCAGAATTACGTCCGGATGGGTGCAGCGATTGATAATCTGCATGTTGTCGATACTGATGATCGGAATCCTGTGGTTCTGCGCATAAAAGTACGTCCAAGATTCAAAGTCGCTAATGACAATCTCGGGCTCAAAACTCTCGATCATGGAGAAGTAGGCCATGATGTTTTTGGGCACGCCTTTGCCACTCTTGAGAATGTTCGACCAAAGTGTCTTGCCGCGCTTGATGCGATTCTCCTCGAGCACCATATGCAGTCCGTGAATTTTTGTCGTGTTGCCAAAGCGTCCGTCCAAGTAGTCCGCGGCGCGATTGGAGGAAACAATCTCGACTTGGTGGCCGCAAGCGAGAAGATGTTCGAGTACAACGCGAGATCGCATCGCATGACCCATGCCTTCACCAGTAACACCGTATAAGATTCGCATAGGAGCAGCATAACGTGACATCAGCCAATGCCAAAGACTCAGAGGTCAAGCATCGTATCTGGAGCGAGTTTGTTCCGTACTCGGAACTCGCTAGCGAGCGAGTGATCGGCATGCTGCGGAAATTCGACGTGGAATTACTCGTAGCGGTGATGCCCGAAAACGTGCCGGAGATTGCAGAACTTTGCCAGGTCTACCGAGAAGCCGGAGTTCAGATCGGAGTCTGGCCTATGATCGCGGACGATGCGGGAAGATGGGCTAGCACTTACAATGCACAAGCCTACGCGGCTTTCGTGGAGAGCCTTTTGCCAACGCTGCAATCTCCCATGACCGTTGCGATCGATCTAGAGCCTCCGATTGATCTATTGCGCGGATTGTTACACGGCAAGCTAGGGGCGTATCAACGAATCTTGCGTTCACCGAACTGGTCTAGCGGACGAGAAAGATTACAGGACCTGTTGGCGACGCTCTCTGCTCGTGGGTTCTCACCGATTGCCGCAGCAAACCCCATGTTGCTCAGCGATAAACCCGGACAGTCGGCGTGGCAATGGCTCTTTGGTACTCCCATTCAGAACTTTCCCTTTGATGCAGTGAGCTTTATGAGCTACACATCTCTGCTAGAGGGCTACAGCCGGGGGCTGGTCAATCGGGAGTTTGCCCGATCGATCTTGGTTCACAGCGCTCGCTCGGCAGTGCGCCAGTTGGGCAGTCGTGCAAGCCTCTCTATCGGTTCGGTTGGAGGAGGAGCCCTGGGGGATGAACGTCCGTACCGAAACCTAGGCGAGCTCGCTGATGATGTCGGGCTCGTGCGGGCCTGTGGGGTCCAGGATGTTGCGCTTTTTGACCTCAGCGGTGTACTGGCAAAGGCCAAGCCCGAAGAGTGGATGGCAGCATTCGCTGGACCTTCCAGTCCCGTGGAGCTACCTCGAGAGCTGCTTCGGACACTCGCGCTAAAGAGGATTATCAAAGGCGGCGGATATTCGCTGGCTAGCTACCGCCATTTTCGCAGCAAGCTGGTATCGCGCTGAGACGGGCACCCAATGCTCAGGCATGCCGGTAGAACTTTCGCCAGCCTGCACGCCGCACCGGAGGATCGCGCAAGAAGTTGATTTGAGTACCAGTGCCGTTATGCCGCGATGCATCAACTCAGTCGATAAAAGTGCTTTTCTATGCATCGGCCAGTTCTCCGATTGACAGGTCCAAAAGAGCGGGCTCAATATTCACACTATGTTGATAGGTGTTCCCAAAGAGATAAAAACAAAAGAATTTCGCGTCGGTCTAACTCCGTCTGGTGTTGCTGAATTAACGCAGTCCGGTCACAAGGTTTTGATCGAAACAGGAGCTGGCATTGGCAGTGGACTTCCCGATGAGGAGTACGTTAGCGCTGGCGCTACCATCGTTGCCAACAAGGAAGAGCTTTGGTCGCAGGCCGAGATGGTGGTCAAGGTCAAAGAACCTATTGAGCCCGAGTACGCACTTATGCGTGAAGGACAGCTCCTCTTCACCTATCTCCATCTTGCCGCAGCCTTGCCACTTGGCAAAGAACTGATTGAACGCAAGGTGAACTCGGTGGCCTACGAGACCATCGAAACCCCGGACGGACGTTTGCCGCTACTTGTGCCTATGAGTGCTGTTGCGGGCCGCATGTCGGTTCAAGCGGGTGCTACAATTTCAGAGAAAGCGCACGGCGGTAAGGGGATTTTACTAGGCGGAGTTCCTGGTGTCCGGCGCGCCAAAGTAACGATTATTGGTGGCGGAGTCGTTGGAGCCAATGCAGCAAAGATCGCAGTCGGCTTTGGAGCCGAAGTAACTGTCCTCGACATCAACACCGAAACACTCGGCTACCTCGACGACATTTATCAGGGTAAGATCAACACTCTTTACTCAAGCGCAAGCAACATTGAGAAGTGCGTGATTGAGTCAGATTTGGTTGTCGGCGCTGTGCTTGTCACGGGTGCTCGTGCTCCCAATCTTGTGACCATCGAGATGATCAAAAAGATGAGCCCTGGCTCAGTGATTGTTGACGTGGCAGTGGATCAAGGTGGCTGTGTCGAAACCTGTCGTCCGACTACTCACGAAGATCCAACCTTCCTAGTTCACGACGTTGTTCACTATTGTGTCGCCAACATGCCCGGCGCGGTTCCTTATACTTCGACCTACGCACTGACCAATGCGACCATGCCATACGTAAAAGCGTTGGCAAACAAGGGGCTAGAGCAGGCTGCCAAAGATGATCCAGCAGTCAAACTGGGAATCAACACCTACCAAGGTAAGGTGCCTCACGCTGCCGTAGCTCACGCTCTCAGTGTAGAGCTTGCAGAACTTCCCTTTTAATATAGAATACTTGGGAGTCATTAGTAGCAAAGCCGTACTCGGGGGAATAGTTTCTCCTCAGTATTGGTAGTTGTGGGGTGAGTGCAATGTCAATCCGCAAAGAACGAGCAGCATTTGAAAGTGCGGTACTGCCGCACCTAAATGCGTTGTATGGAAGTGCATTTAGGCTCACTCGGAACGCGGGCGATGCAGAAGACTTAGTGCAAGACACTCTCTTGCGTGCGTATCGCTTTTGGGGGTCCTTCCACGAAGGCTCCAATTGCAAAGCCTGGCTTTTCAAGATTCTGACCAACACCTTTATCAACTCGTATCAGCGCAAAAAACGTAGCAAAGAGATACTCAACGCTGCGATAATTCAGCAGGAGACGACAGGCGGCACTCTCATCCAGGCGACTGCTCGCAGTCACCAGTCTCCAGCTGAGATTCTGATCAAAAATTCCATGTCCGAGGACGTCGAACGGGCCTTGGCTGCAATCCCTGGCGATTTCCGAGTCGCGGTATTGTTGTGTGATGTTGAGGGCTTTTCATACAAAGAAATC
>JAESTW010000515.1 GCA_016763395.1 Kofleriaceae bacterium | reverse complement strand
CGCGTTCCCTTCTCGCCAGCGATTGGGGACAAGCTCGTGATCGCTTTGTCCCTTCCCGATGGAATCGTCATCGAGTTGGATGCAGAGGTGCTGGGCGCCAAACAAGCGCCAGACGGTCGTCGTTCGGCGATTCGAATGCACCTTTACGGTTTGGACGATGCTACTCGTGAGCGCTTCGTTCGAGCTGTTGCACGGGGCAGGAGAGGCACAGAACGTATTCCGCCGTTTCGGGAGGCACCTGTTACGATTCCTCGAACACAGACCGGCGTACCGGTACCATTGCCATCGGATGTTCCGGTAGATGAAGAGGTTGTCCGGGCTATCCTACCTCCGATTGAGGATGTTCCAGAGCGCGTGCGCGACAAGTATCGGGAGTTGGATCTGATGCTTCGAGATTTGCGTGAAAAATCTGCCCATGATGTGTTGGGAGTCAGCTGGGATGCCGATGTTGCGCATGTCCGGAAGGCATATTTCTTGTTGGTGAAACGAGTTCATCCGGACATGCTTGCGCGTCATGATTCGCCAGATATTCTGCTATTGGCATCTGAGATATTTATCTATGTTAACCAAGCATACGATCGACTGCGGGACTCAGCAGTTAGTGCGGGTAAGGCGATTGCGGCTGGCCCCGCTCTCTTGCCGCATTCTGGGTGGAGTGCGAACTTCGACGAGATTGGTACGGTACGTCCCCGTCAGCCCCTGCGGAGTGATGACTTGAGTCAGCCAACCGCAGTACCGAGCACGTTGTCTCCTGTCGCCGTACAAGCACCTTCGGCTCGTGACAGCATCGTCATCCAGTTCGCAAGTGGAAGCAAAGCGTCTGTGCATGCCAAACCCAGAATCGCCAAGGGCAAGGCATCATCGAGCGGAAAGCCTGCACTGCGAAATTCCGAATTGTTCGCAGATGCTCGAGAAACCCAAGCGGGAATGGAGCCAATTGAAGCTCCCGTGCCGGCTGCTCTGGAGGAAGAAGAGTCCGACGTCGATTTGGAAAAAATTCGCGCTGAAGGGCAAGCCGCGATGGCTGCTGAAGACTATGCCAAGGCTCGTTTGTTGTTTGCGCAAGTCCTGGAGGTCGCTCCTAGAGACCGGGAGTGCCGTGCGCTCTATCATGTTGCGTTTGCTCATACTCTGAGCGCAGAGCAGAAACCAATTGAGGCGCTTACTCAACTTGAGGTTGCACTTAAGCATAATTCTGAGTGCGGAGAAGCACTTGATGCGAAGTTGAAGTTTGAAAAAAAAGGTGGCAAGAAAAGCCGGCTTAGAAAGTGGTTTCGATCGTGAAACGCTGTATCGGCATCGATTTAGGTACAACCAATAGCTGTGTTGCTACGATCGATGAGGGGGGGAAGCCCGTCATCGTTCCCAATGCGTTGGGAGAATCAACAACACCTTCGATGGTCTCGTTTGAGAACTCTCCCACGGACAAGGAAGCTCCAATACACGTGGGCTTGTCCGCATTGCGCCGGGCAATTAGCAATCCACTAGACACTCTCTATGGAGTCAAACGGCTAATCGGTAGACGATTTGACGATCCTGAAGTGCGTGCACTCGCGTCGACCTTGCCGTACGAGGTCATTTCTGCTGCCAATGGCGACGCATGGGTCGGAGTGCAGGGCTGTCGGATTTCTCCACCTGAGATATCGGCCTTGGTTCTCTCTACGCTGCGTTCCATTGCTGAAGAACACTTTGGTGACGAGGTGCAGGAGGCAATAATCACTGTTCCTGCGCACTTTGACAATGCTCAGCGCAAGGCGACATCCGATGCTGCCGCCATTGCCGGGCTGAAGGTAAGACGTCTTCTTAATGAGCCTACTGCAGCAGCACTTGGGTATGGCGCCCATCGGGGACAAGATCAACGCCTGGCTGTCTGCGATTTGGGTGGAGGAACCTTTGATGTCAGTATCGTCAACGTTGAAGATGGCGTTATCGAAGTCATCTCATCACAGGGCGATTTGTTCTTAGGCGGCGATGATGTCGACCGGGCTATTATGGAGCAACTCCTGATGGAACTCCGTGAGCAGCATCGTCTGGACCTGACAAGTACACCGGAAGCGTTACAACGTCTAAAGGCAGCGGTTGTTGATGCCAAGCATACTCTTAGTGAGGCTCGGAGGACTACAATTGATTTGATCCACTTGGGAACTCTCTCGTCCGGCAAGGCTTTGCACTACAAGCGCACGATCGAGCGAGCCGAGATGAATTCGTGGATTCAACCTGTTATTCACCGTATTGATGCTCCTTGCTTGGAGGCGGCTGCTCGGTGCGGGATTTCGCCCAAGGATGTTGACGCGATTGTACTCGTAGGTGGCATGACTCGAATGCCTAGTATCCAGAATCAGATCGCATCGATCTTCGGGCGGGCACCACTCAAAGTTGTTAACCCGGACGAAATTGTAGCGATTGGTGCAGCGACTCAGTGCGCGATACTCGACGGCCTTATTGAGGACACAGTACTGCTAGACGTTACGTCCAGGGCCTTCGGCTTTTTGTCCGAGAATGGACAGTACCAGCAAGTGATCCCACGCAACGCGACCATACCCACTCGTGAGCACCGAATTGTCGCAACGAATAAAGAAGATCAGAGGGAGCTGTACTTTGAAGTCTATGAAGGGGAGTCGGACGACCCTGGATTGAATCGTCAACTCGGTCGTTTTCTCTGCCGCGATCTGCCCGAAGCACCTGCTGGCGAAGTGATGATTCTCGTCGAGTTCACGGTCGACGTTGACGGAATTTTACATGTCTCGACCTCCGAACTCGGCACCGGCGAGGCGAGAGAACTACGCTTGGTGGCTACGGCCGGACTGACCCGAGCCGAACTTGCGAGCATGATTCCCGGCTAGCCCGGATGACCGGGCCGTCCGCCCAACCTGAGGCAACTCTGTCCGGCCCTGTGAAAGTGTCGCCCTAACGAAGCCGCCAACGTCGCTTCTCGATTCGGCGAAAATCCGGTTTGCTGGAAAGTGTCGCGAGGTATGGGGCCAGATGGCTCAATATGTCGTCAGGCTCTCCTTTAAACTTAGGAATATAGACCGCATTGCCGTAGTTCTTTGCAACCTTCCGCGGATCGTCATCAACGATCAAGACCTGCGAGAGATCGTAGCCACGCCTCTTTACCTTGTAGAGATCTTTTGCGTAAAAGTACTCGTCGAAAACTAAGTCTCTTCGAAAGGTACCGCGAGACCGAGCCCAAACGAATTCTAGCGGTACCACGGGAGCCACCACTGCTTCGATCAATTCCGCCACGTAGTCGTCTCTTGCAGAGGACCAAACTGACAGTTGGAAATACTGCGAACAGCTCAGCAGAAAATCAGTTAGTCCGGGACGAATGTAGACCCAGTACCTGTCGACTCGCAGGTCCTCTATGTGCTCCAGCGGTTCCTCACTGGCATGAAGCAGTGTTTCATCGAGGTCAAGAATGAGGAGCGGCTTGGGCACGTCCGGTTAGTCTAACATCTCTGTGGTCCTGGCTTGGAATATGACACCGATGTCGTTATCCTTCGTTGCTTGTCCAAGGCATCAGCTGCTAGTGCATGAAAGCCTTGGGAATTGCCGCTGGCACCCGACTTGCTATTAGAATCATGTATGCGTTTCACTCTCCGTATATTTGTCCTTCTCGCGCTGGTTGTTGCTGCTCAGGGACACGCCCATGCCGAGAACCCGGTCGAGAGCCCTTCCTCATGGTACGTGTACGAAGGACTCACGGCTTCCAAGATCCGCGGCGAACTCAGTGCACGGGCGTTGAATGTCTTACAAGTTCAAGTCGGCCTGGGCTACCAACCGAAAAACTCACTTTGGGCGTACGAGCTAATGGGAAGAGTTGGTGGCACGCTCGATTTCGCAGACCCAAGTACTAGTGTTGTCGGATGGGGTGTTCGAGCAAAGCGCTTCATTCCACTGCGCCCACACTTCAACCTCTACGGTCGAGCCGGTGTGACAGAGAATTTCTTAAGCAGCGCTGAAGGGCCAGACTTGGCAGGCTTTGGTCTCGAGTATGGTGTCGGCGCTATGGCTTCGATGCGGGTACGGGCTCTCGGTTTCTTGTTCTGGCCAGCCTTCTTCACCGGTATCGGTCCCAAGGTCAATGCGAGTCTGTGGGTAGATCTTGGCGGCGAAGTTGGAAATATGCACGCCGGTCATGAGAGTTCCTCTGAGAGTTATGGCTACCGCAGTGTCACCGCATCCTATGGCCTGAAAATCGGCGGCAACTTCTAGCAGTCCGGGCTGTCATCGGTGGACGAAGGTCTCATTTTCAACTAGATTTGTGCCAATGAAAAAGTCGATCATCAAAGGTAGTGACGGAGTTGTCCGGTGTTGGTGGGCCGCAAGTACCGAGGCGTATTCGGCGTACCACGACGATGAGTGGGGACGGCCTACTCGCGACGACCGCTGGATCTTCGAAAAACTCTGCCTAGAAGGGTTCCAAGCCGGACTGAGTTGGCTCACGATTCTCAACAAACGAGAGAACTTCCGAAGTGCATTTGCCAATTTCGATATCGACAAAGTGTCTCGATACAATTCTCGAAGTGTCACCCGATTGTTAAAGGATGCAGGCATTGTTCGCCATCGAGGGAAAATCGAATCTACGATCAACAACGCCAAGCGAGCGCGTGAACTGCAAGAAGAATTCGGAACTCTTGCCGCCTACGTATGGCAATTTGAGCCACCGGCAAAGTCGCGCCCCAAAACACTGACCCGTGATTCCCTCACCAAGTTGGCCAAAACACCCGAATCGACCCAGCTGAGCAAAGACCTCAAGAAGCGGGGATGGAGTTTTGTCGGACCGACAACGATGTACGCTTTTATGCAGGCCGCCGGAATCGTCAATGATCACATGTCCGGATGCTCGGCGCAGAAGCTGTGCAAAGCTGAACGAAAGGCGTTTAATGAGTAGAAAGAAATCGTTCACACTGGACAACGATTCATTCGCTTCGAATCCCGGAAACGTAGGCGTAAATGTTTTCGTTTGGGCAAAGCACAAGCCATTGATTGTCGGTCTCTTGGCTTTTGCAGTGCTCTTTAGCCTTTTCAGGGTGTACACATATTCTCGGTGGTGCTTGCTAGAGACAGGCGCAGCACTGGTGGCGAGTACTTGGTATTGGACAAGAGTCAAAGAGCATTTTGCCTTCGGCTGCGCAAACCCTGGCATTGTCGTTTCTATCCATCCACCGCTGGTAGCAGTGTCTACGGACGTGACGAAGGGGGTTGGATATTACCCGGTGATCAAGATCATCCCTCATTCGGGTGGCGATGATGCAAGGCTCGGCGAGCGCGTTGGAACCGTTGCACTCTACGGAGATGCCAACGAACACCACGCCTATTGGAGCGACTTCAATCCGATTTCTATTGAATACGCAACCTCGGACGCTCTGGTACACAAGCGGGTACTCGACAGCTACTCGGACGAGGACTGGGCAGCTCTCAATCGTGGTGTGAAAGACTTGCGAAAACCGTATCGTCCGGGGCTGTACAGAGTCGAGCGTGACAGTAGCGACTGGCCGAGCTGACAGAGCCACGGCTCGAGGCGACTTATTCCTTGGGCGGCCGAGAATACTCAAAGACGCTCTCGGCCGCGCCGCGCACTTGCCGGACAATACGCTTGGCGCGCAACATGTCGAAGACAATACGGCCAAAGCCAGCTTGTATGGTCTTGTCGTTTAGCACCTGCATCATCTGGTTTTGGTGCGCGTCGGCACTATCCATTACCGCGTCGTCTAGGGCGTCAGCGAAGTCACCGAGCATTGCCTGCTCTGGCGAGTTGTTGTCGATCTGCTTCATGACGGCTTCGTTCTCAAGCAGCTTGTCCGAAATTGTGAGCGCGTAGTTGATGAGGTCGCCATCGGTCAGCTCGTCGGTGACGAAGAGTTCATTCAGTCGAGTGATGATGAGGGAGAGCAGTTCTTCGTCTTTGCTCTTGGCTTTGCCTGTGCCGATGGCGGACGCTGGCACAAGTCCTTCGGCGCCGTCCGGCTCAAGCTTTAGGTCCT
>JAESTW010000514.1 GCA_016763395.1 Kofleriaceae bacterium | reverse complement strand
TCGACGGGCTGACAATTACTGCTCCCGCGGGCAAGCGGCCAGAGAAAAGCTTACACCTGGTACACATCAGTGACCCGGGCGAGTCCGAGATTTCGGTCTATGCCAAGACTATCGTGGTAGCCAAAGACAACGCCGAGCTGACTCTCGTTGAGAGTTACTTGTCCAAGCCCGGCGCTGCTGAACTTTGTACCGCTGTTACCGAAGTCTATTTGAGTTCGGGCGCCAAGATCGACCACCTTCGCATCGTAGAAGGCAACGATACCAGTAACCACTTGGGCACACTCGCTGTCCGGCAAGATCGAGATTCAAGTTATGTCTCGCGCTCTGTCGTCATGGGAGGCAAGCTTGTCCGAGTCGGAATTGACGCTCACATGGTCGGTCCGGGAGCCGAGTGCAAACTCGAAGGCGTGTATCACGCAGTCGGAGCCGAACACGTGGCCCATCACACCACCATTACTCACGAGGACTCTCACGGCACAAGTAGCGAAGAGTACCGCGGCCTGATTGACGATCGAGCTCACGCTGTCTTTGATGGCATCATTATCGTCGACAACGGCACCAAGGGCACCAGTGCTCACCAGCAAAACCACAATCTGCTTCTCTCGGACAATGCGACGGTAAACACCAAGCCGCACTTAGAAATTGACTCGGACGATCTGAGCGCTAGCCATGGAGCTACCATCGGATCATTATCACCCGAACAACTCTTCTTTCTGCGCGCTCGCGGAATCGAAGAAGAACAAGCTCGGACAATACTGACATTCTCTTTCGTTCGTTCGATACTTGATCGCATAGGATCGCCGGAGATTCGCCAGCGCTTGCTCAGGCGAATTATTTCAAGACTGCCTTACGCTGGTGATGCTTCGGAGCTTGTGTAGTGAGCAGCCCAGCCAAGGCCGCGACTCCCAGCTTCGACGTCGACTTGCTGAGAGCGCAGTTCCCTGCCCTCTCACAAGAGGTTCGAGGCAAGCAGCTAATCTATCTGGACAGTGCTGCTACGGCGCTAAAGCCACAGTGTGTAATCGACGCCGTCGCGCAAGTGTACGAGCGCGATTGCGGAAACATTCATCGAGCGGTTCACCTGCCATCGCAACGTGCAACGCAGAGTTTTGAGGCGACTCGAGAGTCGGTACGAAGTTTTCTCAACGCAGAGCACGAGAAGGAAATCATCTTCACCAGTGGCACAACAGCGAGTATCAACATGCTCGCCCAGTGTTACGGGCGAGGCCTAAAGGCTGGCGACAAAATCCTGGTTACAGGACTAGAGCATCACTCCAATATCGTGCCCTGGCAACTCCTGTGCGAGCAAGTCGGCACGGAGCTGGTGGTTGCACAGCTCGATGAAGACGGCGATGTTCCGCTGGATCGCATCGAAGCGCTTCTCAAAGCAGGCGGAGTTAAAGTCGTCGCCTTTGCTTACATTTCTAACGCTCTCGGAACCGTATTGCCGGCCAAAAAAATCTGTGCAATGGCCCGCGAGTATGGCGCAATAAGCATGATCGATGGCGCTCAAGCCGTTCCCCATTTGGACATTGACGTCCGAGATTTGGGTTGCGACTTCTACGCCTTTAGCGGTCACAAGCTCTACGCTCCAACTGGAACCGGCGTTCTCTACGGGCGTTTCGAATTGCTCAACTCGCTGCCACCCTACCAGGGCGGTGGTGACATGATTCGCAACGTTAGCTTTGAGAAAACTACCTATGCCGAGTTACCCAATCGCTTGGAGGCAGGCACGCCGAATATTGCTGGCGTCATCGGCCTTGGCGCAGCGCTGAGTTTCTTGAATTCTATCGATCGCGCCGCCGCTCGAGCCCACGAAGAAGAGGTGTTTCGCTACGCAGACAAAGCCCTACGAGAAATCCCAGGACTGAGGCGTATCGGCACAGCCAAGCATTCTATCGGTGCGCTCTCTTTTGTGATGGACAATGCTCATCCTCACGACATTGGCACCATCGTTGACATGGAAGGGGTTGCACTGCGAACCGGACATCACTGCGCACAACCAGTCATGAAAGCGTTTTCTGTGCCAGCAACCGCGCGCGCCTCGCTCGGAATTTACACCAATTTCGCGGACATTGATGCACTTATCGCCTCAGTCCGTGTTGTCCAGGAGATGTTCTCATGAACGGCGACTTGCGAGAGCTCTATCAAGAAGTAATCCTCGATCATGCCAAAGCACCGCGGAACTTCCGTTTCCCCGAAGGCGCCAATTGCTCAGCAGAGGGCGATAACCCGCTCTGTGGCGACAATTTGACGGTTAAGGTGGTTCTGAAAGAAGACACCATCGTGGACATCGGATTTCAAGGCTCGGGCTGCGCTATCAGTCAAGCAGCAGCGTCGACCATGACTGAAATTGTCAAGGGTATGAACACAGCGGCTGTAGATACACTCTTTTCGCACTACCATGACGTGGTTATGGGCAAAGCAGAAGCCGACGACGAGGTACTGGGGAAACTGACAGTGTTCGCCGGAGTTTGTGATTTTCCAATGCGCGTAAAATGCGCCACCCTGGCTTGGCACACCATGCAACATGCGATTCGCGATACGGGCGACTCGGACACCGACAGTATGCTCACCGACAATATGGTCACAACGGAGTAAAATATGAGTTTCGACATCGAAAAGCTCAAAACGAATAAGATTGAAGTCGAGGCGCCGAAGAGAAACCTCTTGCCTACACTTCAAGATGAATTGCCTGCCACACCTGAGCTTCCAGAAATTGAGGCCTATGGTGGTTCGGGCTTTGAACCTACAGGTGCTCTCGACAAAGAGGCAATGCACACCTTCGTTATTGCCACTCTGAAGTGCATCTACGATCCAGAGATTCCCTTGAACATTGTTGACCTGGGATTGATTTACGATGTGACCGTCGGCGATGACGCGGTCGTTCATGTTTCTATGACCCTGACAGCGCCCGGTTGTCCGGTTGCCGGTGAGATCGTAAAAGAGGTCGCGGACAAAGTAGGGCTCGTGCCTGGCGTAAAACATTCTCATGTTGAGATTACTTGGGACCCGCCATGGACCCAAGACCGCATGAGCGAAGAAGCGATGCTTGAGCTTGGATTGCTTTAGGGCGATCTACGATGCTGCATTTTCGCGATATTGACCCGCACAGTCCAGATGACGTGCAATGCCTAGTTCGGTGGGCCAACGACGACTCCATACGACACCTTGCTCAGCGCTTTGTGAGCAAAGAACAATCGATGCGAAGATTACAATCCGAGTACGCGACGGAGATGCTCGGCAAGGCGGTTGGCAAAGGAAAGTGCATTCAGCTCATTGAGTGCCATGGCGTCGTCGTCGGTGAAGTCAGCTTAGAAATTGACTGCGATTGCATTATCAATCCCCAGCCTGGTACTGCATGGGTAGGTATAGTTCTGGGTGAGTCTGTGGGGCGCGGTCGTGGCATTGGCCGCAAAGCAATGCTTCATGTCGAATCCCTGGCCGCTGCGCGAGGCGCCAAGCGTGTTCAAATCGGTGTCTTTGAGTTCAATACCAGGGCCCGACGACTCTATGAGAGCCTGGGATACATAGAAATCTCTCGACAAGCAGATTTCACGTGGTGGCAAGGCAAGATGTGGACTGACATACGACTAGAGAAGTCCCTATAGGAACGTCCAATGTCCGCCTCAAACCCACTCCAACACTTCATCGACACACTTCCCGGACAAACACATCTGTGTGACTTGCCAGAATTGGCAGATATCGACTACCGCGGATATCGCGAGCTACTGCAACGCTGGGCAGTTCTCCCCAACGCCCGGACATCAAGAATCGGGTCGTCCAGGGATGGAGAGCCTCTGTGGATGGTCGAGATAGGCAACCCGGATGCCACCAGGGTGACTGTCGTTCTAGCAGGAATTCACCCCATTGAGTGGATTGGTACAGAGACAGCGCTGCAAATCGCCAAAGAGCAGGCTCTTGATCCTTGCCCAGACAGGCGAGTCTGTTTTTTCCCGCTGGCCAACCCGGACGGCTTTCTAAAGGTCGAGAAAAGCCTGCGTGCGGGAAAACGAAAATGGGTTCGCACCAACAGCGCAGGCGTCGACCTCAATCGCAACTGGCCCACTCACTTCAAAGCGACCAAGGCGGACTTGCAGGGAAGACGTAGCAGTGGCAAAGCACCTCTCTCAGAACCAGAAATTGCTGCCATTGTAGGCAAGCTAGATGAAATCGCGACCGGCGCAAGTATCGACTTTGCCCTCTCCCTGCACAGCATCGGCAAAATGATTCTCTTGCCGTGGGGAGGCATTTCGCGCCGTCCGGACAGCTATCGACGTCACTACAGCGCCGCCAGAGCTATTCGCAAGCGACTCGGTGGCTACACCATCCGCCAAGTCTCCAAATGGGTCCCCGGTATCTCCTACGCCCACCGTATGGACATCGATCACTTGCACGCGGCCTACGGCGCAACGTCTCTTCTCATCGAGTGCACTCTCGGCCAGTTGAGCCTGCGCAAGCCCTCTGTACTACTGAGCCCCTTCAAGATCTTCAACCCTAGCAATGGACGTCAAGAAGGCGCCCGAATTGCCCGCGCTCTAGACCCATTTGTCCGGGGTTTGCTCTAACCCTCTACGCCCAGTATTTTCGCAATCCTGCGACTAGTTCTGAGGTCACCAGCGAGTTCACCACTTCAAGATCGATCCGCGGCACCCCGCCCTCGATCTGCATTGCTCGATAGAGGACTCGATCTTGCCATACATTGTGAAAATCGTGGCGTACAAGTTGTTGCGCGCCCAGGCCAGTACCTCCACCTAGCCATTTGCACAAAACGCGATTGCCCAAATCAGCACTCAGTTGGGATTGATAGGGGTCCGATAGCGAAGCGAGTTTGCCCGCAGGCACGAGCGCTCGATTTTCAAAAAGCCAACTAAGAGAGACCATGTCGTGAGCAAGTACTGACTCGCTGGCAATAACCAGTCCGGTGTCGGGGTGGGTTACGTAGCCTACGTCCGGGCCATAAGTAACCTGCACCTTAGTGGCAGAACTGATGACCAAGCGCTGCTTATTGAGAAGCGATGGCACTGTGTTGCCTTCGGCCGTCTTCTCAAAGAGCGACGCAGCGCCCTGATGATAGTCCAGGCGCGAATCAAAGCGCCACCAGCCAACCGCTGACTTGAGTCCCAGTGTACTGCCAAGTAAAGCGTGCCGAGAACAGCGGGGCATAAGGACAATGTGATCGATGCGTTTTAGAATATTGGGCATCAACAAGCTGTTCGGCCAACTTCGCCCGGACAAAGGTCGCTCCTCGTAGAAGCTATCCCAGCCGGCTTCCTCGAAGGCATGAATCTCGGCACCAGAGTCAAGCGCAGCGGTGTAGAGTCCATTCTTCCGCATCAGCATCTCGGTACTACCCGTCGTAGCATCGCGTCCGAATCGCAAGTGTTCGACACCGGACATATCAGCAACAACAACTCGTCCCGCCCCGCGCTCTTTCAATAACGCAACCATGCCGCGCACCGAACTGGGATCGGTAGTCGCCGGATAGGAGTTGCCCGAATTGCATGCGACCTTTAGAAGCACGCTGTCGCCCGAGCTAAGCCACGCGAAATCTGTTGCCGCTTCCGCCGCCGCACGAGTGGCCTGAATAACTCGATCGACAGTGCGATTGCCTGCCCGCGATACTCCCACAAGCGCGACAGTGCGATTGCCGCTTGTCTCGGGCATCATCGCCAGCCGGGGCAATGAAATCCCCGATGAGCAACCGGACAAAACCGCCGCGCCTGCGCCACCCGCACAACGTACCAACCATTCCCTTCTCGACAACTTCGACATATCTACCTGTCTTCTCCTGTTTTCAAGGGTTAGTCCCACCACAAATTTACAGGCATCGAAAAATCGATTCCCACCGAGTAACGGCTTTCATCGCCCAAGTATCGCCTCAGCACCAAACTCATACTTGCCAGATGCTGTGGCAGAAACCCGATGCCTGTTCCAATAACGACACCTGATTCCCGGGAGTGCTGGCTCAGGTTGTATCCGCCTTCCAAATACATCGAGAGGTTATGCCTATACAGCCCAGCTCCAAGACGCATACTGCACAGGCCACGAAAGCGGTGGTCACGCCCACGTCCCAACCCTAGCTGTCCCTCAACCACGGCCAGAGCAAATACATGCTTCCTCGCTGTTAACTCGCCAAAATCCATCTGACCAAGACGCAATAGCAAAGGCACTGCCAGTGTTGTACCGACCCCCTCTTCTCCCGGCACAAACTCGACACTTATATCGGGAATCACGGCCTCGATTAGCATCGCCGCACGAACCACTTGGACAAGCGGATCACTGGGCTCGGACATCGCTACTCCCTCACCGATCGTGCAACAGAGCATTGCGATTGCCACCGAAGCACAATGTGATAGCGATGGCACTACACAACATAGTAACTCATTGTGGGATTACGCGCTTGATATTCAGTCCAAGCTCCAAATCGAAAATGGGAGTAGGTGCCCAACCAAAACGATTGGGTACTGGATTGATATCGTAGTCCGAACTCACTCCAACAAAAAACGCCCTCCTCAGTGATGAGGAAGGCGCTCTATCCGTACTATTCTTAGGGACTACTGCTGTGGCGCTGTCGTCACGGCTGGAGCCACTGGCGGTGCTGCCATCTCTGCTGCCATTGGAGCCATTGCTGGCTGCTCTGGTACATGCTCAGGCTCGCCCGAATCGACGACCATGGTGAGACGCTTGTAAGCGCCCAGTCCGGTTCCGGCAGGAATCAGACGGCCCATGATGACGTTCTCTTTGAGTCCGCGCAGGTAATCTACCCGGCCCTGAATCGACGCTTCGGTGAGAACCTTGGTGGTCTCTTGGAAGGAAGATGCAGAGATGAAGGACTCAGTCGACAACGAAGCCTTGGTGATACCGAGAAGAAGCGGCTCGCCTTTGGCTGGCTGCTGTCCGGTCACCATGACACGCTCGTTCTCTTCTTCGAAGGTGTGGCGCTCGACATGCTCGTCGACAAGGAAGTTGGTATCACCAACATCCTTAACGGCGATTCGCCTGAGCATCTGCCGGACAATAACTTCGATGTGCTTATCATTGATACGCACACCTTGGAGGCGATAGACCTCCTGGATTTCGTCCACCATGTACTCGGCCAGTGCCTGCTCGCCCATAACACGAAGAATATCGTGTGGGTTTGAAGAACCAGCAACCAGTGCTTCACCAGCTCGAACCCTATCACCCTCACGGATGTCGAGGTTCTTGCCTTTGGCAACCAAGTACTCGCGTGGCTCACCGACGTCCGGTGTCACGACAATCTTGCGCTTGCCTTTGGTGTCTTTACCGAAGCCGACGATTCCGTCGATCTCAGAAATAATCGCATGGTCCTTGGGCTTCCGTGCTTCGAAAAGCTCGGCAACTCGTGGCAGTCCACCGGTAATATCCTTGGTCTTCGACGCTGCACGAGGAATCTTCGAAATGACTTCGCCAGCTGCGATCGTCGCCCCCTCAACCGCATAAATAACTGCGTTGCTGGGTAAGAAGTAGGTTGCAGTCATTCCCGATGGAAGTTCGATAACCTCTCCAGAATCATCGACGACGACGATTCGTGGACGAGCTTCTGGGTCCTTAGACTCGATAATAACCTGACGAGACAGTCCCGTGTTGTCATCGATTTGTTCGATCATGGTGACGTTCAAAATCAAGTCAACAAACTTTAGCGTTCCCGCGGTATCGGTAACGATTGGAGTCGAGAACGGATCCCATTCACTCAAGAGCTGAGATGCGGCAACCTCTTGACCATCTTGGACCATAAGCTGAGCACCATAGTTGAGGCCGTAACGCTCGCGCTCACGGCCCATGTTGTCCTTGAGTACTACTTCGCCCTGACGGTTCATGACAATCCAGTGATCGCCCTTGACGACAAGCTGTACGCCTTCCAAGGCGACTGTACCGCCAGTTCGAGCTTCGAGAGTACTCTGCTCGTGAGCCAATGCGGCCGCGCCACCAATGTGGAACGTACGCATAGTAAGCTGAGTACCGGGCTCGCCAATGGACTGAGGAGCGATGACGCCAACAGCCTCACCAATTGCAACCGGTGTACCTCGAGCGAGGTCACGACCGTAGCAAAGTCCACAAATTCCGCGACGAACTTGGCAGGTAAGAACGGAGCGAATCTTCACACGATCGATACCAGAGTTCTCGATGATGTCAGCCTGCTCTTCGCTGATCTCTTCGTTTGCTGGAGCCAGAACTTTTCCGTTGTACGGGTCAACCACATCTTCTAGAGGACAGCGTCCGAGGATCCTGTCGGACATTGGTTCGATGATTTCGCCGCCCTCAATGAGAGCCATCATCTCAACACCCTCAAGAGTACCGCAGTCATATTCTGCGATGATGCAGTCCTGAGCCACGTCGACCAAACGACGGGTCAAGTAACCCGAGTTTGCTGTCTTGAGCGCTGTATCGGCAAGGCCTTTACGAGCACCGTGTGTCGACGTGAAGTACTGAAGAACCGATAGGCCCTCGCGGAAGTTGGTGGTAATCGGTGTTTCGATGATCTCGCCAGAAGGCTTAGCCATCAAACCACGCATACCCGCCAGCTGACGCATCTGCTGAGCAGAACCACGAGCACCGGAGTCGGCCATAATGTAGATAGAGTTGAAACTCGCATCGACAATGGTTTCGCCAGTCTTGGGATTGGTGAACTCCTGAGTGGAGATACCGTCCATCATCTCTTTGGCGATTGCCTCACCAACCTGAGCCCAGATATCAACAATCTTGTTGTAGCGCTCGCCGTCGGTAATCAAACCCTCCGTGTACTGCTCTTCGATTTCGAGAACTTCTTTCTGAGCTCCCTCTACCAACGTGTACTTCGTGGCTGGGATTGCCATGTCGCTAATACAGATTGAAACACCGGACTGCGTTGAGAGCTTGAAGCCCATCGTTCGCAATGCGTCGGCAAGCAGGACTGTCGCCTTCTGTCCGCAGGCACGGTAGACCTTGTCGATAAGCTCAGCGAGTTGCTTCTTGCCCATGACACTGTTGACCAT
>JAESTW010000513.1 GCA_016763395.1 Kofleriaceae bacterium | reverse complement strand
CGTTGCCCGAACCATCTGCGAACCGTAAATCGGAAATATCGCCATTAAGGGTTAGTCCCCTCATAACGTTTTCGGGAACAGGTACCAAAAGAGGGTAGTCGGCCAGGGTTGAAGAACTGGTGTAGTTGATGAATACCTGCGTGCGTTGGCCGTAACCCGCCAGTGAGTCACCACACATCACGAATTGCGGGTCGGTACTTCTTCGCGGCGGTGATGCATCTTGAACATCAGCATCTGTTGTTGCTTTTTCCGAAGAAAACAACACAGAGCAAGCAGGAAAAGAGAAGAGAATTGCAAACACTCCGTAGACACAGTGCAAACTATTAATACGGGGTACGAGCAACAGAGAAGGAGTATCGCATAGATCTCCTATCAAGCCTATGGGGAGGATGTTTTCTGCGGCGAAGAACACCGATATAGAGGGCTAAGTCATATGGTTGTCCACTTATACTTGCTCTAGTAAAAAGACCTAGAGACGTTTGGTCGTTTGCACAGGCCCAATCAAGTGAGCACCGGACCTCGAGCAGAGTGTTATGCTTGCCAATAGACTGCTTAGGCCAATTTTGCAATCAAGTCGTTTGATGAGTGACCGGTTACCAATGACGTCGGGGATACTTGGGGGAATGAATATCGATACGCAAAAAAACGAGTAGTACTGAAAACAAACTATGAAAATCTCAAGAATTACAAAGCTATCGGGTTTCGTTTGTATTGTTCTAAGTATTACTACACTGAGTTTCGTGTTCTTGATGGATTTCAGCATCAAGAAGGAGCGTCGTTATGTCCAGCGGCAACTCAAGTTTCGCCAGCTAGGTCATGGACTAGGGCAAGCTAGCGATTTTCTAACAAGAGAAGCACGCCGCTATACAATCTTTGGTGATAAGCGCCATTACAATGCGTATTGGAAAGAAGTGAATGAGACCAGGACAAGAGACAAGATTGTAGAACGTCTTAAGGCATTGGGCGCAACTCCGTTGGAATTGGAATTGATTCAGACTGCCAAGGCCAACTCCGATGCATTGATTGCAACAGAAGATAGAGCCATGAAAGCTGTCGCAAGAGGTGACCTAGAATACGCGCGAACTCTGATGTTTGATGAAAACTATGATCGAGATAAAGCGATCATTATGGAACCAATCGACGAGTTTCAGAGGGTTATAAGTATTCGTGCGGACAATGAAGCAGAACAGGCACGACATCAAGCAAGTGTATTTCTCTGGGTAACCAATGCGATAATTTTTCTCTATGTTTCTCTGGTGCTAGTTATTTTGTATTTTGTCTTTTTACGAAAAATGAGTAGACCGCTCGATAGTCTGACGCGAGCAATTGACCAAGTGGCGGCGGGGAAAGTAGGCACTGCAATACCGTGCCTCGGTATGAAAAATGAAATGGGCCAACTTGCGAATGCCGCGGAGGCATTTAAAGCCAGCCTAGTAAAAAATCAGACCTTTGCTATTCGTCTAAAGAAACACCGAGATGAGTTGGAACAGACGGTTGTAGCTCGAACGAAAGACTTAACAGCAGCAAACAATGAGCTAGAAGAGTTTTCCTATCGTACATCGCATGATTTGCGCTCGCCCCTTGTCTCCTCAATCGGCTTACTTAGTATAACAGAGGAACTTATTCGCTCAGATGACAATGACGGAGCGCTTGAGAGCTTGGCCTATGCTCAGAAATCCTTGCAAACACTAGAAATCCTTGTCACCGATATTCTCTCGTTAGCTCGTGCCAAGGGCGAAACAGAAGAGGAGAGTGTGATTGATTTGCAGGCTCTCATAAGTGATTCTCTTAGTAAATTCAGCTGTATGGATCACTTTGAACGGTTGGAGATTCAACAGGATTTACGCTTCCTAGGTACTCTCTCTGCAAAGAAGAGTCGTGCAACCCTTATTGTTGAAAACCTAATATCCAATGCGTTGAAGTATCAGGATTTGGCCAAGGATAATCCTTTCATCAAGATAACAACCTATAGGGAAGGGAATACTTTTAGGTTGGAGGTTTGTGACAATGGCCTGGGTGTCCCCAAGAACCAGCAAGAGAACCTCTTTAAAATGTTCAGGCGTTTTCATCCCAGAACCTCTTTTGGTTCCGGCCTCGGACTATATATGATGAAGAAAAGTGCAGATATTCTGGGTGGGGAGATTTCTTTTGAAGATTTGGGTGATGGGTCACTTTTTAGACTTGAAATCCCGTTAACAGAGTAAGAATAAGAAGACGAATATGAATATCAATTCTGTCATGGTTATTGATGATAGCGAGCCGGACCAATTTCTGGCAAAAATCATTATTAGAAAGTTTGATTCCAATATCGAAATATTTCAGGCGTACGATGGGCAGGAAGCACTCGAAAACTTAGGGAAGTTATCAAAGCCACCCGATATTATTTTTCTCGATATCAATATGCCGCGAATGAACGGGCACGAGTTTTTGGAGGTATACGATACATGGGAAGAACAGTCGGTGGTTGTGGTTATGTTGACGTCTTCCGATCAGGAGCGTGATAAGGAAAAATCCATGTCGCACAGATGCGTCAAAAAATACTTCACAAAGCCGCTGGACTTATCGGGTTTGAACTCTCTTTCAGCAAGCTAGTGCGGGGAATTGAGTGGAGCCACCAGGTTTGTTCGCCGTAGTGGATCTGCCAGACTGTTGGAGTGCCTGCGTCCGAGAACCAGCATCTTCCACTGTCGTGTTCTTGCAACAGTGTGGTGAAAAGACAACAGGAGATTCGTTGCCCAACACCCATTTGCTAGCACTAGCGATGGCCCGTGTCTTGCTCTGGCAGGAGATATGCCTATCGGAGTTATTCGCAGAGCACCTATGATTTGGTTAGGTAGCTTGCTGGTACTGTTTTCACTATCAACCCATGCTGTAGCGGGAGGCTTCTCTCCTCCGATATCAATCGATATGGGCTCTGCTGTACTTGTTCCCAGTGTGGGCGAGGCGCAATCGGGAAAGGTTCTCACCGCGGCTCTCAAGTGGGCTACGATTTATCCGGCGCGTACCTCCATCGACATTGGAATCGGATACATCGGAACGATGCTTGAGGTTGACGAGCAACCTGTTGACTCCACCATCTCGAAGTCTCAACGATCCAGGAAACCCTCCAGGAAACCCTCTTTGGCGTCGATGCACGGCGGCTTCTTGGAACTCTCCAGCTTGCTTGCCGAGCGAGACTACACACGGGCATGGATCGGGGGCCGCGCGGAGCTTCTCAGTTCCAACGGTGAAAAGGTTGTCGGCATCGCAACTCGTATCTCCGGTGAGCTTTGGGTCGGTCTGGCCGATGGCGGCGGCGGCGGTGCTGTGCTCGGAGTGGGAGCGATTGGTGTTTGGTCCGAGATTGGTGCTCGGTGGGTGCCAAGTCTTGGTCTTGTCCGGCAGCTCTCTATCGGGCTTAGCTTGCGTCTTCCGATGGTCGTTGCAAACTGAACAGCACTATCAGTTTTTTGCAAGGTAGGCAACCAAAGCCTCAGCAGCGCTAGGCGTCATGCTTTCGACCTCGGACAACTCAGCTGCCGATGCATTGCGCAAGGATTTTACGCTTCCGAATGCCCGCAAGAGTGCTCGTCGTCGCGTTGGCCCGATTCCTGGAGCGTCATCGATACTCGACTTCAGAGTTCGTTTCTTGCGCTGAGACTTGTGAAAGGTGTTGGCAAATCGGTGCGCTTCATCTCGCAGGCGAGAGAGTACGAATAATTCTGCCGTGTTCGATCGCAGTTGAATGGCATCTTTGGCGTTGCGCAAAAAGACTCGGTCCGGGTGAGACTTGCCGCTTAGATCGTCTCGTTCTTTGGCCAAGCCAACCACGTCAAAGCCGGTTTCGCCGCCAAGCTCGATGCCCAAGTCTGTGATCGCCGCCAATGCACTGGAGAGCTGGCCTTTGCCGCCGTCAATGACGAGTAAATCTGGGAACTCCCATCCTTTGTCCGACTTTAGGGCTCGTCGGAAGCGCCGAGTTAAGACTTCGAACATCGCGCCGAAATCATCGTTAGTGACCGTCTTCACCTTGAACTTTCGATACAGACTTTTGTCTGGCTCGCCATCGATAAACGTGACCATAGAGGCTACGGTCTCAGTGCCTTGCAAGTGAGCAATGTCAAAGCACTCGATCCGCTTTGGTATCCGTTTCAGCTTGAGACGCTTACTGAGCTTAACCAGAATTTCGGCGCTGTCGTCGTTGCGCCCTTTGTGGGTCATGGCCGAGGCCGCTGCGTTTTTGTTGGCCAGTTCGATGAGGCGAAGCTTTTGTCCGCGTTGAGGCCAAGTGATACGCACCTTCTTGCCCCGCATTTCGCTGAGCCACTCGGCCAGTAATTCACTGCTCTCTACTTCGGTTGGCAGGATGATTTCTGAAGGGATTAGCGTGCCCGTCTCGTAGTACTGCTGAGCCAGGGAGCCTATCACTTGAGAGTCCGAAAACTCCTGGTCCTTTTCCCGAAAGGCCCGCTTGCCCACAAGTTTTCCGCCTCGGACAAAAAGAATCACAATGTACGCCAAATCGCCGTGGCGCCACATGCCGAAGACATCCTGGTCGACAAACTCATCTTGTACGACATTTTGCCGAGAGAGGCTCTTTTCGACAGCGAGTAACGAATCGCGAATCTGGGCCGCCGCTTCAAATTCTTCACTCTTGGCTTTGTCCAGCATTCGAGACTTGAGTCGGCTGACAAGCTCTTTGTTCTTTCCGGACAGAAACACCATTACATCTGAGACTTGTTCGCCGTACTCGTTTTCTGGCACAGGGTAAACACAAGGCCCCGGACAACGATTGATATGATACTGCAGGCACACTCGCTTGCGGGTCTT
>JAESTW010000512.1 GCA_016763395.1 Kofleriaceae bacterium | reverse complement strand
GAGCGGGTCGTTACCAAAGCCATGCCTGCTCCGGTCGGTGAATACACGGACCGGGCTCCCGATTTGATTGTCGGGTACAACCGGGGCTTCCGCTCCAGCGATAGCTCAGCGATGGGTGCTGTCGGACAAGAAGTTATTGAGCGCAACGAGGGGCACTGGAATGGTGACCACTGCATGTACGCTGGCCATGTTCCCGGGGTATTACTCAGTACTAAGCCGCTCGGTGTCACTGAGGCCTCTCTCATTGACTTCGCACCAACGGTTTTAGACTATTTCGGGATCACACCGCCGGAAGGCATGAAAGGCCAGCTTCTCTTTGCTCCTGCGAAAGAGAAATAGGCACCGGACAAAATATTATGGCACTACTGAAATTTAAAGTTAAAGCTCCCAAAGACCTGCAAGCCCGGCTCAAAGATGTCGGACAAAAGCATGACTTGGGCGATCTCGACACGATTGTCGATTTCTTCATTACCAAGGGCCTCAAGGTCTACGAGGCTCCCGAAGAACTCGCACTCAAGAAGCGACTGGAGCATGTTGTAGAAAATCAAGGGTACTCGGGCCGTGAGGAACTTGTCGAACACCTGCTCTTGCGCGGACTGCGTGCATACGAAGAAGAAGCGGCTGATCCTGAAGCATTGGCAGCGAGGCTTCGCGGTCTCGGATACATCGACTAGCTGAGAGTACAATGGGCGCAGTCATAGGAATATTTCGCATGATAATGGAGGGCATTCTCACGCCCTTTGATTATCTTGGCCCCTTTTGGGGATTGACCTTGCTGTCGATTTTGAGTGGCGCCGGGCTGCTCTGGGTCGTTGGCAAGACAACGCCGCAGAAGCGAGTCGAAAAATCACGGAATCAAATGGATTCTGCGATCTATGAGATTCGTCTGTTTATAGATTCACCCAAGCGGGTGGGAATCAGCCTTGTCCGCTTGATGACCAACAGCGTGCTGTATGTGGCCTATATGATGCCGGCTTTTGTGATCCTCGCGCTCCCGATGGCGCTCATGATTCTCGGCTTAGAGACTCGCCATGGTATGGAGCCGGTTAGCGTAGACAAAGCCATTGTGGTCACGGTCGAATTGGCCGATGGAGTTGATGGCAACAAGTTGACAGTGAGTGGTGAGCACATCGAAGTCACAGCGCCACCTCTCTACGTGCAAAGTGAAAACCGCGTCTATGTTCGACTGGTGGCCAATAGTGAAGGTTCGCTTGTCGCCAACTTCGCAATCGACCGCAACGTTGAAAAGCTGATTGTGACCGACCCGAATGCCTTGCAAATGGCGCCGGACCGGACAAGTGGGCTCGATCTGCTGATGAGTTTTGGGCCCGAGTCCAACCTTGATGACGGACAAATCAAGTCGATTCTAGTCCCTCACGTAGCCAAAGACACGAGTTACCTTGGGATCGGAATGCCCTGGTGGCTGTGGTGGATGATACTGATGATGATCGCCGCTTTTGCGCTTAAAAAGCCGATGGGCGTGACGCTATAGGGGCTCACCGCTCGCTGCTGGTCCGGCGGGCGTTAGCTCTTGCGCTGACGGTACAGGCTGGGATCAATAATCTTCGCCATAGCTGCCAAGTCGAGATCGGTGTCCAAGAACTTCGCCACTCGTTCGATTTGCTTGTCCGAGTCGCTCTGCATTCGATTGTAAGACACGAAAAGCACGTCGACATGTTTCGAGATACGCATCCATGCTTCGACTTCTTCCACGTGGGCAGCAAAAGTGGATTTCATACTGTCGTTGCTCGTGTCGTCTTCTTCTTCACGATTCACAAGCATCTTCTTTTGTGATGCCAAGACTTCTTCCAAGTCTCGTCGCATGAAAATAACTTTGTAGGATTCGTTGTCCGGCAAATCTTGCAATAGTTGAGAGATTACCTTCACAACTTTTCCTCGGGACTCGGGAACCCAGCTCGCGTCTTCCTTCATGCGTTTTACGGCTTCAAACTCGTAGTAGCCTTTAGGATTGTCGTCGTCCGCACTGCGAATGCCATCTGTTACAGGATCAATTCCAGCAGCTTCCAGCATTTTCATCATCATCGAGGTTCCAGAACGAGGAAGCCCGGAGACTATATAGATCGGTGTTGACATAGGGCTTGGCATAACACAGACAGTTGTTAGCTGCCTGTATTTTTGGCCCCACGCCCTTTAACCAATCGCGATTTTACGTGCCTTCGCTTCGGGCTTTTTGGCGATGCTGACCACCAGTACACCATCGTTTAGCTTTGCCTCAATTTGGCTTGGGTCAGCGTTTTTGGCGAGTTTTAACTGACGGGAAAAAGAACCAGAGCGTCGTTCGCGGACCAAATACTCTTCGCCCTCTTCAAGGCTTTCTTCTTCGCGGGTACCAGAAACGGTCAGTACACCCTCGTGAACAGTAATCTCCAAAGCGTCCTCAGAAATTCCCGGAAGGTCCGCACGCAAAATGTAATGTTCAGGGTCTTCAACTAAGTCAAACTGTGGGCTGTTTGTCCGCACGCTAGTCTTTGCTCGCGCAGTAAATGGATCAAAGCCAAAGAAGTCTCTCGCTAGCAAAGCGAATGGATCTGCATTGCGTTGGCGGTGTTTTGTGGAATTGCTTGGGGCTGTTGAGATTGCGTACATGTTGTTTCTCCTAGTATGGGTGTGTGGGCTGTCTTGCCCTTGCATATAGAAAGTAAGCACATGTAATTGTCTTGCAAGGTCTTGACGAATACCAAAGTATGCTCAGGCATCAGTCTTTTTCGTATTTATGCAGCTTTATGCAGCGAGCGAAAGACTAGCTTGCAACTCTTCTCGGAGTAGACCCAGAGCGTTGGTGTGTGAGCGAGACGCCCAAGACTTTGAGATACCAATGTCCGAAGCGGCATCTTGTAGGCTTCGATCTTCAAAATAGAATTGCCGGACGATGTGTTGCTGGGCTTCGGTCAGGTTGGCGATGGCTTGATTGATGATGTCGGCTTGCTCGCTTTCTGAAACATGCTCCTCAGCATTTTTCTGAACTGAGTCTGCAACATCAATATCGGATAGAGATTCTCGGTAGATTGCTCGATTGTCACCAGCCCGCCGAGCGCTGCGATATCCCTTTTTTGAAAGAGGAGCGATTTGCCCGATACCGTCGAGCATTGCGCCACGAATGCGGTAGTAGGCGAATGTTTCCAGCGTCGCGTTGCCACCAGGAACGAAACGATCGATAGCTTCGAGCAAGCCTGTGATTCCCCACGATATAATGTCGTCTTGACCAATCTTGGAGCGAATTTGCCGGCCAATTTTGGCAGCCAGTCGCCTGACGATAGGCATGCACTGCTGGACTTGCTCGTCTCGACGCTTCTGCTCAGCGCGTCGCATTCCATAGGATCGGGAATGAGTAGCGTGGGCGCAGGGCAAATGAGCGAGGTGATTGATGTCGATTTGTGCAGTCATGCTCTGGTGTAGAGCAGGGGCTGTTCCAAGTTTTCAGGATTGTAACTAGCTGTAATTACTGCGTTGACTCGGTGGAACTGGATCCGAATCCAAGCTTCTTGCTGTTCCACCCTTGTTCCACCTACCTCCACTTTGTTCCACCCTGATCCACGTTGTTTCACCCGGGCGCAAAGCCAGGCTATTGTCTCTGTGATGGCTGATTCGGCGGGAACTCTCTCTTACTTGGGAGACAGTGTTGGGATTCGGAGTACCTTTCGAGCGCCGTATTTGGTGCGGCTGTGGACTGCGGACAAGATGCAGTTTCCAAGTCAGCGTATCTCGCTGGCGGAAGTATCTCGGGCATCGATTGGGCGGGCGAAGGGTTTTTTCATGAGCGAACTCACGATGGCAGCGTTGCTCATTTGCAGATCCGTGTGGCGGACGGATGGATGTCATCGACTCATGTTGAGCTACAGGAAAGCGAAGGAGAGTGGTCGATTCGAGATTGTGGGTCGAAGAACGGAAGCTACGTAAATCGCGATCGTTTCGAGTATACGCAGCTCAGTGATGGCGATCTGATTCATACTGGCAACACCAGTTTTTTATACCGCTGCGAAGTGGAACGCGGACATCTCGAGCCCGCAGATTTAAGTGCCGATCTTTTTCAAAGCAGCGATCCGGCATCAATGACTCTCTCCCCTTCGCTATCCCGGACAATGAGCGACATGGCCAGAGTGAGTGCCTCGGTAGTCTCAGTAATATTGGGAGGAGAGACCGGAACGGGCAAAGAAGTGTGTGCTCAAACTATTCACCGAGTATCTAACCGGCAAGGCAGTTTTGTCGCAATCAACTGTGGAGCATTGCCAGCTACCTTGATGGAGAGTGAACTCTTCGGACACAGGAAAGGAGCATTCTCTGGAGCCAATAGCGATAGAATCGGTCTCGTGCAAGCCTCCGATGGTGGAACCTTGTTTTGGATGAGGTGGCTGAACTGTCACCAGAGGCGCAGGTTAAGCTCTTGCGGGTACTACAAGAGCGAGAAGTGCAACCCGTGGGCGCTACCAGACCAATTCCTGTCGACCTGCGAGTCGTGTGCGCCACGCATGCAAACCTTGAAGCGTTGGTTGAGGCGGGGAGTTTTCGATCGGATCTGTATGCTAGATTGTCCGGCGTATCGTTTCGGCTGCCGAAATTGGCAGAGCGAAGGGAGGACCTGGGAATATTGGTACCTGCTCTTCTGCGGCGAATTAGTGGCGGACAAGGTATCTCATTTGAACGAGAGGCATTGTGGGCAATCGCACTGTATTCTTGGCCTCGCAACATACGGGAGCTAGAGCAGGCATTGGCGGCCGCAGTCGCTTGGGCACAAGATGGAGTTGTGGCGCTGTCCCATCTGCCACCAGCGCTCACCCAAGTGTCCGGTGCCCAGAGTCTGTCCGAGGGTGAGGAGTTGCAGATGGCCTTGCAAAAATCGCTGCGAAGCCATAGAGGAAATGTCAGTGCCACCGCTCGCGAAATGGGTAAGGCACGGGTGCAGATTCGCCGATGGTGCAAACGATTCGGGATAGACCCGGCTAGCTATCGGTAGAAACGAAGAACTGTGAAGCTCGCGATACTGGCAGTATGGACCGTGTTGGTTCTGGCGTGGTGGCCGAGTGTCGCTGGCGCACATCAATCGAGTATGAGTTATGCCTCGCTCGAACTACATGACTCGGGGAAAGTCGTACACTACGAAATTCGAATCAGCACCAAGGATTTGTACGAAGCATTGCAGCTTGGTGAAGACCGAGATGCCACGGACGCAGAAATTCGCGGTGGGGCTTCTCAGCTGAGTGAATACGTGTTTGATCGAATTGTTCTTAGTGTGGAGAACGTGGAATGTACCTTTGTCAGAACTGGTGTGACAATCTTGGAGGACGGGCAGCGCTTTGCCCGTGTGTCCGGGGAGTCGCGATGCGATGAGGTCATTACCGTGGTCAGAGTTCACTATGAACTGTTTTTTGATCTAGATCCACGTCACGAAGGTCTATTGCGAGTTGGGAAATCGCTCTATCAAATCAGGCGCACGAGCGCGGACATTGTCGTGAAGTTCGATAATCGAGGCGGTACCTCTTCTCTGGGCTTTTTGCATTCCGGATGGCTGCACGTTCTCTACGGCCTTGATCACATACTTTTTCTAGTTGCCCTACTTCTTGTCGTTGGTTTGGAGAGCGCGAGTACTCGCAGAAGCGCGCGTGATAGCTTTCGGCAGACGATTGGGATTGTGAGCTCATTCACCGTTGCTCACTCCATTACTCTCGCTGCTGCCGCGCTTGGTTGGCTACTCGTGCCTTCGCGAATTGTCGAGAGTATCATTGCACTCTCGATACTCTATGTTGTCTTGGAGAATGTCTTAGTCGCTGTTCCCCGGTGGCGGTACCGGCTTACATTCGCCTTTGGACTCATTCACGGCATGGGGTTCGCCTCGATGTTGCGCCCAATATTGCCTCCCGAGGACAGTACCTTGCCGCTACTCTTCTTCAACCTGGGAGTTGAGTTGGGACAACTCTGTGTCGTTATATGTGTGTTGCCTGTACTTCTCGCGCTGCTACATCGACTCGGCGTTTTCTGGTATCGGCGAGCAGTCGTAACGAGCTTGTCATTAGCACTGGGCATACTCGCCGTAGTTTGGTTGATCGAGCGCGCAGCAGAGATCACGATTTTAGATCTATAAGTGAGTAGTATCTGAGCGCTGGGCAAGCAGTTGTCGTGGCAGTTGTTGTGGCAATTCTTGCTACAAATTTCTCGCTTGTCGTTGTGCTTGTCACAATGGGCCCGGGTATAATCGCCAGATATAACTCCGGGGGGAACTGTTTTGTTGCTACGTATATTGTTTTGTTGCGCGCTTATTAGCGCCTCTTATTCTCAAGCCAATGCTCAAGGAACGTTGGCATTGCCGCCGTCTGGTAGCAATTGCGAAACCTTGGCGCAGTGTCACTCTGAGTGTAGCTCGGCCAACCAAGCGAGCTGTGTTCGCGAGTCCAATATGTACCGAGATGGGTACAGTGTGGCTGCCAGCAAAGCCAAGGCTGCGGCAATACTGAAGAGGTCTTGCGACAAATACAAACATCCACGCTCCTGTTTTGAATATGGCTGGATGCTTCGTGAGGGCTGGATGTTCGAAGTGGAACGCAACTCCGAGAAATTCGAAGAGTACGGGATATCTCGGACACGGCAGTATACGGCGGCCAAATGTACCAAAAGCAAGAAGAAGAAAGCTGGCGATGTCGATGCATGTTTGGTTCGTGCCGAACTAGAAATTCGCTTGCTCAACCGAGATACTT
>JAESTW010000511.1 GCA_016763395.1 Kofleriaceae bacterium | reverse complement strand
TTCGTCGATCGCCATGCCTCGGACAATCGCGCTACTCGCCTCCGAACTGTGGACGGCGCCAGAGGCCGACCCGGCGACTCAGCTTTCTTTCTCGGACAGCCCGCCAGAAAAGGTGAACAATACGGAAGTGGAACAAGAGAAGGCAACACTAACGTCCAGGACACTACAAGAAAGCTATAGAACCGGCGGTGACTTTGGCTTCTCTCTGGGGATAGAGGACCGTGGTATCAATCGCACTGGTTCATATCTCCCCTATTCTTCCGGTTTTTTGAGTTGGACACTGAGCGCAGAGTGGGCGGCGCGTCCGGACTTCGGGGTCTATGCTGCGCTTTCTCATGCCAATAGTGTCCCGGAGGATACATATGACAGTAGTAGCCTATCTACGATAGGCATCTATGACCGAGGAGAACTAGGGGTGTATGTGCCAGTGTTGTCCGGTAGCTGGCGCATCGATATGCGATTCGGTGGTGGATACGATAAGCAATACCAACCCGGCATACTAAAACTCGATTATGAATACCTAGAGGTAGGTGCAGACGTTCTGTACTTTATGCACGAAAATTTTGTGGTAACAGGGCTTTGGAGCCATCTAGCCATCTTAGATGGTCCTCGCAATACAGGCTATAAGACGCAGCTTGGAGCAATCTGGAGACTGCGACCCTTTTTGCTAGAGGGAAAATTGACGGTGTCTCATGCGGATATCCATTTTAGAGGCGCCACGTTCGGCAAAAGTACGGTGCGCGGGGAACTCGGGCTGCGATATTCGTACTGAAATGCTCATAGCGAAATAAGTGGTACTTGCCTTAAACACTCTCTTTAATAATTGAGAGAACGAAACACATGCGGGGCAGGACTTTTGCAATTTGCTTTGCTGGCGTAGAATGGCCTAGCAATGGATTGCGACGATTTTATGCTCGCCCTGGCCGAGTCAGCGGGAGAGGGCCAGCCCGCGGCGAAGAATACAACGCTACAGTTGCATCGCTCAAGATGCGCGTCCTGCGATGTTCTGGCAGAGGAGTGGGAGCGGGAGGACGAGGCTGTCGATCCAATCATAGGGACGTCAATTGGATCCCACCGAGTCGAGAGCGTGCTTGGCGAAGGCGGCATGGGGCGTGTTTACCTCGCCGTCCATCCCGATATCGGCAGCCGTGTGGCTATCAAGGTGTTTTCCCGTGACTGGGAAAACAAGGCGGGCCTGGTTGACCGTTTCTTCGCCGAGGCGCGTGCGAGCAATCTCGTTCGGAACGAGAACATCATTGACGTAATCGACGTCGGTAGGCTTCCTAGCGGACGCCCCTACATGGTCATGCAGCATCTCGACGGCGCCGCGCTGGCCTCGCACTTGTCGAGTCGTAGTCTTAGCGAGCACCAGATTTTCAAGCTCATACTCGACGTACTGAGTGGCCTGGCTGCGGCCCACGAGCAACACATTATTCACCGAGATCTAAAGCCGGACAATATTTTTGTCAGTCCCGAAGGCAAGGCCACGATTCTCGATTTCGGCATCGCTAAGCTGTCCGGAGACGCCATTGGGAATCAACCAGTAACCGCGACAGGCCTCTTGCTCGGAACCCCGCACTACATGGCGCCAGAGCAAGCAGTGGGCGACCTTGTCGATGCGCGAACTGACCTCTATGCAGTGGGTATCATCTTGTACGAGAGCATTGTAGGAAAGCGTCCTTTTGATGGCGGCTCGCTCTACCAGCTATTGGACATGCAAGTGACGAGAAAGCCCCCGCGGCCCTCTCTTCTGCGACCCGACATCGATGCGAGTGTCGAGGCACTTATACTGAGAGCGATCGAAAAGCGTCCCGACGACCGCTTCCAATCTGCAGACGAAATGAAAAACGCGATTGAGGCTGTCATGCAGGGCCATGAGTTCACGCATTCACCAATCGAGGGAGGCAGGCTGTCGATGTCCGCCGATGGGGAAACACCGCTGCTACAAGGAGCAGCGACAGTGGCCCAAGGACCGGCGGCGAAAAACCGGGAGCAAGAATCATTCGAGCAGCAGTTGGCTCCCACTCCATTTGGGATAGAGACTCTCAAGACGAGGAATCGACCTCTGTTGGTTCTGGGCCTTGGAGTAATACCCGCAATCGTTGTAGCGGCCATTGCCTTTTATCTTTGGCCAACACAGAGTGCAAGGATCGAAAAAGCCTCCGCGGGAATTGCCGATGCAGGGGGCATTGTCACTCTTGCTTCCGCAGATGCCAGGAGGGCGACTTCGGTTGCTGTACCGGTGCCCGTGCCGGCTGACAGTGGGCCTATGTTGGTAGCCATGACCGAGCGGCCCAAAGCCAAAAATCCTCGAGTCTCGAACCCCCTTGTCGATCCGCTATCCCTATACAACCAGGCACTACATGTCGCGACCAATAGTTTTGAAGACGCTGCAGTCAAGCGCATAGAGATTGTCGGCGAACAAAAGATGGGGCGACTCGACCTAGGCACTCCATCGAACTTCATTGACTATACTTTCTTTTCCAGGGAACGAGCAGAGAGGATTCTGAGAAGAGCAAGAGCGGGCAAAGTATCGGGGAAGTGCGGTGTACGGGTGAGATATCAGGGCTCTTTGAAGCCCCAAGTTAAGATTGTCTCGCTGCATGATTGTAAATCGGCCCGGCCAACGCGGCGCCCTGGTTGCACACTTCGCCAGCTCATAAAACGTCACAGGGCATTTACATCGAAACGCACTTACATTGCAGCCACCTTCGGGCTCATTACACAACGTCCAGCCTCGCGACCCTTCTGGCGCCTTGTTCTTGCTGGCAAAAAGCAAACCTTAGAAGCATGTCCACTCTAACTGCGGTTCCTACTCTATGCGATTGTAGAGATTGCTTGCTCGGTTCTAGCGTAGGGCATTGTCGCAAGTTACGACCTCTTGTTACGGGATTATCCGTCCAGGCTTCTCCCCTGTCCGTTCAGCTTTCCGTTCAGCCCTCGCCGCTCTCCTCTCTCTCTTCTCGATGGCCTTGTCTACCATGTCCTGGAGCGCACTGTAGGCCATGTTTTGAAGGTACCGGATTGGGATCCAGTTGACCGTGAAGCTGAGAATTCGGTGTTTCATGTTCCACCGCCATGATGATTTTTGAGAACTGATGTCCGACTTGCCGTACTCGACAACCCAATTGCCTGCTTTTTTCGCGTTCTTGCCTGCTTTTTTCACCTTCTTGCTCATCTGTTGCTCTCCTTGAGATTGTGGTTTGTGTTTGTCATCGAAAATCAAGCCGATCTGTAGGCTACAGGTCTCGCGCCCAGTCATTGATAGTTTGAGGAATCAAGATCACATCCGCCGTGAGCGCGTCATCGACCTTCACTGTGAGCTTGAGAATAGCCACTTGGTGGCTCATCCCGCGGAGCTGACACTTCGTTGTGACGGGAGAACCGCACTTCTCGTGTAGCATCGCAAGCAACTCTGGTCCGTGGGCATTCTTCGAGAAGTACTCATGGAGTGTGTCCGTCCAAGCCGGCACCGATATGTCGAGCAACATCTCGGGGAATTGGAATACGGTGCCTTCGGGGCTTCCCTCGGTATTGCGAATCTGTACAACGATCGGCTTGTCTCCGTACTCATTGGCTTCAGAGAGTTCGACGACGGCACACCGATCCCAAATTTTGGTTCCGCAGAGCTTTTCCACACGTGCGAAAGCCTCCTCGCCTTTGTTGTAGTTCCAATCGGCATTTTCCCCACGGAGCTGCTCTTTGAGCAGTCGGGCGTACTCCTTGTTATCGTCTTGGCTGGCGGCTTTTAGGGCTGTCCGGCTGCTGTCCAGATTGGCCCCATTCGTTGATGATTCGGGGCTACTTGATTGTGCATTGGAACTAGGGCCGCCGGAGTCGGTCCCCTTGCCATTTAGTTGTACCAGGCCGCAGGCGGAAGTGAGGACAATGGCGCCCAAGCATGAGAGTGTTTTTAGAGTTGAAGTTGACATCGTGTTTGTTCCTTGCGGTGTGGTTGAGAGTTTTCTTGTCCGAGTGGTTCCGATCGCGAGAGGAAACTATCGAAAGTCTCTGGGAAAGTATTTCTTGGACCCATCATCGAGGCGCGTCGCCTTGTCGGTCTGCACGAAAACGCACTTGCCTCGGCCGGAGCTAATGACTTTGCATGCATCGAACCAACGAGCGTTTCGACCGCAGAATCGATCGATCTGCTTGAGCGTTTTTCGTGCCTGACTCTCACCTCGTTTGCGATCCGTCCCGCCGTCGTTAATGGCACTGCTTATGATCATCGCCTTACACGACCTCGTGTCGGCCTTGCTCTTCTTGAGCTCCTTCTTGGCGTCAGGACCCAGATTGCCTGCAGCAGCGGCCACTTGTATTACGCTAAATATAATCAGTCCGAGTATTGAAATTCGCATGGTTGATTCTCCTTTTCGTGAGGCTCCATGCCCCTAATCTTTGCGGACGCAAACAATCGGGCATGTGCACAAGAAATCGTTTTTGGGGCCCATTTTATTTCCGGAGACGATTTGGAGTGGAGCCAGCGCTGACGTGTTAGTGGTTTTAGTCCAACTACCTGCTATGTTCGAACTCGAAAGAGTGGAGGTCTGGGATCAAATTGAGCAGCACATGCGCGACGTGGTGCAGAGCGATCCAGAGGCGTGGGGCCAGCTGCTTCTGGCGCTGATGCCAAAGCTCGAGGAGATCACGCGCAAGCAACCGATAGGTCGCCTCAATAGAGATGAAGATGTGCGGCGCGACATACTGGTGAGTGTCATCGCTAAACTGCATAGCGGCGAGTACCGGGCAATCAAGAAATACCTCGCTCGCGACAATCCGCCGCCGATTCGAATTTGGCTGCGGGTGCTTGCCCGTAGTGCGGCCATTGACGTGATGCGACGGCACCCAGAGTTTTCGCCCGGCAACAAGGAGAGGCTTCCCAGATGGTTTTCACTAGCCACCCTCATAAGCGGGCACGGAATTGTGGTTCCTGACACTCTGTTGGCCAAAAAGCGGGAGGCTGAGCTCTTCTTGAAACATACGATGCAGGAGTCGAGGGAAGCCATGGCCAATCATGGCGAGAACGCAGCGATGGCGCTTGCTCAGACGTGGAATATCAAACCGCTCCATACCCGTCGCCTTATCAAGAGAATCGATTCTTTCGAAGAGACATTTCAGCTCTCACTGGCAGGTCACACTTATGGTGAGATCGCGGAAAAGATGTCTCGTAGTCGCCGGGAGGTAGAGCTCACTGTCGGCTATCTCGAAGAATTCTTTCAGGCTCGAGGTTTTTCGACAAGCTAGTGCGGCCGATTCGTCCTCGGAGCGTCTTTCGGACGAGGGGCCAAAGAGTGAATCAGGACCAGCGCTCGTTGTCCGAGTATGTTCCGGTGATCGCTGAAATACGCGGTCTGCAGGCCTTATGGCTTGTTGTTGTCATCGCCCATAATCTCACCTCAAAAAAAGAGAGCGTCAGGATTAACTGACGCTCTCCGCTTTAAGCCAAATTACTGAGGCTTAGTATGGAGCCGGAGCTGGTGCCGGTGCCGGAGCTGGAGCTGGAGCAGCCGGAGCTGGTGCCGGAGCTGGAGCGCCACCACACTGATACGTGATGCGAATCTCGTTGACGTCGCGAGTACCACTGACAGACGAGGTGCTAGAACCACCTTGAGTCACAGCGCTAGAGTCTTCTCGAGTACTCTGTCCCTCGATGTAGTCCGAGCCGCCTCGGCCGTGACGCTCAGAACCTGCAGCAATGGTGTCCGAGTCAGTCGCGCTGTCCGTACGCTCATCGTAATCGGTTGCGCTATTGGCATAATTCTCACTACCAACTTTGATAGTGTCGCGAGCAATGATGCGGAAGTTGCCTGGGCCGCAGTGAACGCCCATTTTCTTGTTGGCATCTTCCATGGCTTTGCCTTCGTCACCTTCGAGAACCATGACTCCACCGGTTTGATTTTGCGAGCGAATACGTGCGCTGCCGACAATGCAACCAGAGGTAATCATTCCACCGATTAGTACAAATCCTAAAAACTTCTTTTTCATCTCAATTCTCCTTAGTAATGACGCGGTTCTGACAGCGGCCAAGCGTCTTTAATTGCCGGTATCCTAGCCAGCTTCTGTGCTCAGTTCAGCCTCTGGGAAGAGTATTGTGGTACCCGCTTGAATTTCTTGCGATCCACAAATCCAGTATGGCCTAACTGAGCTATATTATTAGTGTTTGTCGACGTACAGAGACCCACATTTATTCACCTTTTTCACCACTCAAGCCCTCAGAATGAATGTGACTTCTACCCAACCACCACACCAGCGCGATAAAAAGCGCTTGCATTGGGAGGCGAGCCCACATCGCCCATACAGGTATTTGTCCTCCTTCGGAGAGTTGAATGTTGTGAATCGCCATGTTGATATTCGCTGGAAATACCGCGAGATACAGCGCAATTAGCCCCCATGAGGCAAGTTTTCGGGTGCGTCTAGGTAAAAGCCCAATACCGCCAGCGATCTCACACGCACCACTGATGTAGACAAGAGCCAAGGGCCACGGCAGGAAGTGTGGAACGATCCTCACAAAGGGATCAGGTGAGACAAAGTGGGAGAGTCCAATCGCAGTCATGACAAGCGCGATCAGTATGCGTAATGTAGTTTTCATATCTATCACCCTACTTCCTACGTGCGTAAGCGTCTCATAGATTTCAGTTAGCTATGACAATCACAGCCTTGACTATCATTCGGGGAGAGCTTATTTAGGTATAGGTATTCCTGAACCTAAATCTGGAAACCTGATTAGAGTCCATTGTGTGGACTAACGCACAGGATAAGAAGTTGAGAGTAAAAAAATAGTCGATGTTTAAGGGATTGAAGTGGAGACAGGACTTTGGTCCATCAATTGTTGTGCTGCTTATCAGCATTCCCTTGTCCATGGGGATTGCGATTGCATCGGGCGTACCCCCAGCACGCGGACTCATCACTGCGATTGTCGGTGGACTTATCATCGGTAGTCTCGCAGGGTCGAAACTTCAGATCAGCGGTCCTTCGGCTGGCTTAGCTGTGATGATCTTGGACGTAGTGAATCGCTTTGGCCTCAAAGGCTTGGCAGTGGTGGTCCCAATCATGGGAGCGGTACAGGCGATCGCGGGCTTGTTGAAACTCGGACCAATGTTCCGCGCCGTTTCTCCTGCGGTAATCAACGGCATGTTGGCCGGAATTGGTTTCCTCATTTTCTTTGCACAGTTCCACGTTGTCGTCGACGACAGTCCGAAGGGCAGTGGCCTGGAGAACCTTCTCAGCATTCCCGAGGCGATTTACAAGGGGGCACTGACCTTTGACGGCTCCGTACACAATCACGCAGCAGTTATCGGACTGCTTACCCTGGTGATTTTGATCGGTTCGACTGCACTAAAGAAAACGATTGTCGGACGAATTCCCCCGGCGCTTTTGGCGGTGGGCGGAGCGACTGCAGTCAACGCACTGCTCGGATGGGACATTCAGCGAGTTAGTATGCCCTCTTCCTTCATCGACTCACTGGCATTCCCGGACATGGGTGCCTTGGGCGATATGATGAGCCCGGCAATTGTGATCTCAGGAATTACCCTAGCCTTTGTGGCGAGCGCAGAAACCCTACTTTGTGCAACCGCAGTCGATGCAATGCACGATGGTGAACGCACCGACTACAATCGCGAGCTATTTGCGCAAGGCATTGGCAACATCGCCTGTGGTGTACTCGGAGCGCCGCCGACAACTGGAGTGATAACTCGAAGTACCGCCAACGTACAAGCGGGGGCAACCTCGCGAGCCTCAGCCATACTGCTTGGAGTATGGCTCCTGCTCATCATGCTCTTGGTGCCAGGTGCCTTTGGTGTCATTCCAACTGCAAGTCTAGCCGCTCTTTTGGTCTATATCGGATACAAGCTTGTCCGGTATCGTCCTTATGCGGAGCTTCGCGCTCACGGGCGATCTGAGCTGATTATCTTTATAGCAACGGTAACCATTATCGTGACCGTCAACTTGCTCACGGGGATTATCACAGGGCTTGTACTGGCGACGCTGAAACTCGCTTTCTCCGGTGGCAAACAGTTTCATCGATTCTCAATCGAGAGTAACGAAGAGGGTGACACCACGCATGTGCATTTGCGGGGAGCGGCCTCCTTTTTGCGCTTGCCTCGTCTCGCGACCGTGTTGGAGGGCATTCCACGAGATCGCGAAGTTCATCTCCATATCGAAGAACTCGACTATATCGACCACGCCTGCCTGGATTTGATCGATCGCTGGGAGTGCGGACGTATCGCCAATAAATCACCCGTCCGGGTTGAGTGGCAGACACTGAAGCATCGCTACCACGAACGCAATCGGCTTGATCCGAGTCCTGAACAACACAAAGAAGCGCCGGACGCAGACTCCTTTCTTCTAGGGTTTATTGGCCAGGAGAATATCTTGGTGGACCCGAGCTTTGAGAATAAGTGGCAGTCTATCGAAAAGCTGAGCGGGATACTGGCCGCGAAGATCGGCGCGTCCGCCAAAGATCTAGAAGCGACAGTCAAAGAACGTGAACACGCCGGATCTACCTATCTCGGACGCGGTCTGCTAATGCCTCACGGAAGTCTTCCCGAGGGCTCGCCGATGGCTGGAATCGTCGCCCTCTCCAAAGAAGGGTGGGACTTTCCCAGCTTGCCGGACAAAGTACATTGCATCGTTCTACTAGCAACTCCTCCCAGTGATGCCGCCCGACATCTCGCGATTCTCGCTGCATTCGCCCGGATATTTTCGTCCGAGACCGGGCTTCGCGAGGAGCTGATTAGCGCTCAAGACCCAGAGAAAGCGCACGCCGTGCTCTTTGGCGAAGAGTCGCAAGCATTGAATTTTAGATTTGAGAGCAAGAAGCGAAGGAGTGCCTAGTCCCAATGCAAGAATTTCAGAAAAGTATCGATATTCATTTTCCCGGTGCCCAGACTGAGGCTGACTTTCTCAACTCTTCGTATCGCGCTATCGCCAAATACGGTTTTGACGCGGACAACACCATTGCATGCGTTGGAGTATGTCGCGACGAGCTCTGCCGTAGCCTAGTTTGGGCAGTGCGCGAGGTCTGGGGCGAAGCATTCAACTTCTCAAGTCTCGGAGGAATGCTCACTCTCGGCACTGCTGGGTTTAGCGCGGCTCATGCACATGCACCAGTTGTGGATGGTCGGGAGCGCTACGTCTATGTCGTGATGCCTCACATTGGGATCGATGAGCTCGGCGTCTTGGGGAAATGCCTGCGCGAAGGTCGCCATGGAACTTCATCGGCCTGCGGCGCTCTCACGGCGATGCTGGGTGAGCTCAAAAGCGGCGAGCTCGACCTCAGCCTCGACCAAGACAACATCGAATACAGCATCCTAAAGCAGCATTTGACGCCGCGTCTGCTCGGCCCTGATTTTCAGACACAGCCCTTGGACATAAAGACCATTACGATGGCCATGTCCAACCTGATTACTGACGAACTTGAGCACATGATTGAGCTGACCGTCGACACTGAGATTGCGGACTACGCCGTTCTCACTGGTGTCCAGGTTCATCAGCCAGTCGAAGGTTCGATGGTCTGGCGCAACGCGAGTTACGTGTGTGTCCGGGGCGAGCGACAAGAACTCAGTTGGTAAAACGAGCGTAAGCGCACGCGGCAAGCGCACGTAGCAAGATTGCCAACTATGGCGAGAGCTTGTGGTACAAGCGGCTATGCGCTGGAAACGCGGACACGTTAGTAAAGATGTAGAAGATCGCCGCGGACGCCCGGCGGGCAAACGCGGGGTGGCTCTGGGTGGCGTTGGCTTGGCTATTGCTGCAATCGCCATATTGCTCAACGGTGGCGGAATCAAAGAACTGCTGGGGCTCGCTTCCTCTAGCGGCTCATCTGCTACTACGACAAGTTCGGATCCGCCATCGGCAGAGCAGGACGAACTTTTCCAGTTTATCTCGTCTCAGCTCGATGATCAGCAGGATACTTGGGCGGCGATTTTCAAAACAAAGGGCAAGCGCTATCAGCGCGCCACGCTCGTTGTCTTTAACGACGGCGTTAAGAGCGCTTGCGGAACCCAAGGCAAAGAAGTAGGTCCTTTTTATTGTCCGGCAGACCAGAAAGCCTACATTGATCTGAGCTTCTACAAGCAACTCGCCGGCCTGGGTGGTCCGGGTGACTTTGCTCAAGCCTACGTTCTGGCTCACGAAATCGGACATCATGTTCAGACGATTACCGGTACCGCGGACAAAGTCCGGCGTCTGAAATCTCGCAATCGAGCGGGCGCCAATGCTCTCTCTGTTCGCTCAGAATTGCAGGCCGATTGCTACGCGGGTGTCTGGGCGCACTCTGCCGCGGAGCGGAACAAGCTCGAAATGGGCGATCTTGAGGAGGGGCTAAAGGCCGCTGCTGCTATCGGAGACGATACATTGCAGGGCCGTGGAGG
>JAESTW010000510.1 GCA_016763395.1 Kofleriaceae bacterium | reverse complement strand
GCTGAGCCCGTGGGTGGCGCCCATGGTGATCTGCACGTTGTCCGGCGTGACCCAATCCATACCGTTGTCGAGCGCAAGTTTGTCCAAGATCGCATCGAGAAAGGTAGTATCTCCATGGGCAGGGGAATACTTGTAAAGGTCCGGCGCTGAGTCCCCGGTAAACCCCTGCATTCCCAGTCGGGCCCTATGCGGCGGGTCCAGGTGGGTATCGCCAACATGAAAAGGCACAATCGGCCCCGGATAGTTTTGTGCGCGCTGCTTTAGCGATTCGAATACCGATGTCGGCATCGATTCTATCCATGAGGAAAGTACTGGGTACCTGGGCATCTGCACCCAGCCTACCATTATGTAATACTTAAAATGTGGGATTGCCCATGTAAATTCAACAAGGTAGCCGCATCTACACTTTACCTTGCGAACATTGCACGGTAGTTTTGCCGACAGCTGATGCCGGAGAACGCACCAATAAATAAGCCCAAAGACGAGAACGAGTCTTTGCCCTCGCCGCCTGCCAAAGCGCAGACCCGACCCAGCTCTGGACTTGCGCGTTTCTACCAACGCATTGAGCCTTTTGAGATTTGGATCGTCGTCGGATTGGCGATGATGATTTTGATTCCGGGGATGTGGGCCTACACCCTCATTGATCCTTGGGAAACTCACTATGCCGAAGTCGGACGGCGAATTCTAGAGGACTCGGACTGGGTCCACCTGCGCGCGGAAGACATCTCGTTCCGATCCAAACCGGTTCTTACTCCCTGGCTCATTGCCGGCTCGATGCGTCTATTTGGCGTCGCCGCAGATGGTTCATATTCGGGCGAACTCGCGGCTAGTGGCGCCTTGGTAAACTTCGCAATCCGCCTGCCCTTCACTCTCTTCGCAGTAATGGGCCTGAGCATGGTTTGGAACATGCTCGCCAAATTGGTCAATCGCCGAGTCGCGTGGATTGCTTTCATCATCCTTGTCACCTCCCCCTACTTTTTCTTAGTTGCAAGGCAGGCTATTACCGACATGCCGATGGTAGCGACTCTGATGGGAGCGCTCTCCTGTTTTGCTCTGGCAGCCAATGCGCCGGAGGAGCGGATCGTACCCTTTTGGAAAGGCGTCACCAGTTTGCACGTCTTTTTGGCAGTGATGACTTTGGTTGTCGGCGGACAGCTTGCCTACTACTTTTACTACTTCTCGATTGGTCACCCAGGAGTTGCCAAAGGCATTGCAATCAGCCCTGGACTGGTTCTGTGGCCGTGCTTGCTGATACTCATTGGTTGGCTAGCCTCGCTTCATCCACTGCTACGAGTCGCGGTTACAACCAAGCGGCAGGTCTACATGTTTTGGTTTTTCCTATTGATGGGGATTTCGGTTCTCGCCAAAGGACCACCTGGTATTGCCCTCGCTGGACTGGTTTGTTTGCTCTACGTGCTGATGACGGGAAGCTACAAGCTGCTTCTCAAGTTAGAACTTATCCGAGGCGTCACACTCACCATGCTTGTGGCTCTGCCCTGGCACTTCGCTATGTATCTCAAAGACGGCCCCGCTTGGTATGCCGAGTACATTCACGTGCATATGCTCAACCGATTTGGCAAAGGTGTACACGGCGACCGAGGCACCTTTGATTACTTCGCGTCCCAACTGGGCATTGGCATGTGGCCGTGGATTGCACTTTTGCCGGCAGCCTTGGCGGCAATATTTTTGAGCGCGCGGCGGGACGATTCGGAAGGCCGGACGCGCCTACTAATTGGCATTTGGGCCATTGCTTCCTATGCGACCTTCTGCGTGTCCGAGACAAAGTTCCACCACTACGCCCTGCCCGTCGTCCCTGCCCTGGCGATCCTTATCGCCTTTTGGATTGATGACCTACTAAACGGACGAGTGCGAAAATCTGCGATGATGATTCTCGTGGCAGTGCCTATCGTTGGACTTCTAGCTCGCGATTTCGTGGGCGAGCAAAAGCAGCTCATCGAACTCTTTATCTACCGCTACGACCGAGTATGGCCCAGCGGTGAGCCTTGGAACCTCGATCTGACCTCTGGCTTTATGTGGTTTGGGCTGGCGTTTGCGGTGCTAATGGGGCTCTTGGTCGTTGAGCGCTTTCGCAAATACACGGTTGCAGCGCTCCTGGGCTGCGGGCTTGCCTTTGGCATGTGGACCATGAACGTCTATATGCCCGCCGCAGCCAAACACTGGGGCCAGCAAGGGCTTCATAAGAAGTATTATGAGACTCGCGGTATTCAGGGTGTGGATTATCAGTACTACAGCTTGCGCGATTTGGCCGATGAGTGGAGCGGTAAATCGGACATCATGGTGGAGAGTATTCTGCCAGCTGGATTTGAAGTCGGTGCGCCGATGAAGATTCAGATATTCGTTCCGGGCGCTGGGGTTCCCAAGGATCTGGTGGTGCTTTCTGGGCAGGTTGCGAAACTCGGAGACAACCGTTTCTGGATTTCGGTGCCAGAATCCGATCGCTCAAAGCTCAGTGAACTCATTACTCGAGGTCAGAACCAAAAACCATCTCGGCGAAAACGTTGGAAACAAGTGGCGGCAGATCGCATGGTCGCTTGGCAACTCAACTGGCACGGAGAAGATTTCTGGACAGGTGGGGAAATGTATGGAGACCGAGAAGATGCCAAGACGATCTTTAAGAAAACCGATAACAAGCGCTTCCTAAAATGGATCAAAGATCCAGAGCGGGCCGGACGCACATTCTACATTGTCACCGAGTCTGGTAGGGCGAAGGGGCTTCGGGGTATCCTGCCGACGCCCCGAGCGAAAGAAACTTTCGAAATTATCGACACATCGTGCAACAAATTTAGTCTGGTTCGCTTCTCCTTGTAAGCGTCTGACATGGCGCACACTACTATGGTGTGTCAGATTATTAGACAAGTCATAGAGAACTTCTTTGCGCTTCTTCCGTTTAACGGAACATCCACCGGACTCCCGGTGTTCACATCTTTGTTACAATCCTAACGACGTGGATCATGCTTAATGGTTGATACCTCCGCTATACATAGAGTCATTGCGGCCGCCCGCCGGCGCCTGAAACTACAATCGGCAATAGAAGCGGCAACGCTTGCTGTTATTCCCGCGTCTGCCCTGGCCGCAACGACGATCGTGGCAACGCGCTTGGGGCATGTGAGCGAGTCTTCGGCCGTGCCCTTGCTGGCACTGTCAGCAGCGCTGGTAGTGCTCGGAGCTATCGTCGGCGGTATGCGACGGTTTTCTCAGAACTTGGTTGCGACAAAAGTCGACCGCAGTTCTGATTTGTCGGACAGATTGGCAACCGCCTGCGCGTTTGAAATCAAGCTAGCCGGCGACCAGACTTTTGATAGCGAAACCGAGTCGATGATGCGCCTGGCTATCGACGACGCAACTCGGGCGGTGAACCGAGCCGATCCCAAAGCAGCCACTCCTTTTGGCAAACCCAGAGATGGTAAAGCGGCACTGGCCTTTGCATTGGTCGCCGGGCTTGTGTCCGGTATTAGCATTAGCCCTGACGAAAATTTGCCCAAGCTTGTAGAGCTAACCCCGATTGCAGCCCCGCGCGATGCCGTGGTCGTTGCGGTGGGTCGCCACTTTGTTGTGGCCAGCGAGGGCATAGAACCAAGTGTGACGATGGGCGAAGGAGAGAACGCCATCACCATTGTCCCGAGCAAGGCCAGCGCAAGCGAAATTGTGTTTCGGGTTCCCGCTGAGGCTAAAATTGGTTTCACGATCATAACAATTCGCAGAGGTGAGCTTTCGACGCAGAGCTTGCCCTTCGAAGTCTTGGACAGCAAAGACCCGCGAGCTATCCCCGAAGATCGCATCATCTTGGAAGATGAGGATTTGGACTATGCCAAAGATCTGATTGCTGAAATTCGCAAGACGGCAGAGGCAAACGACGACAAGGCGCTGGAAGAGCTCGCAAAGAAGCTAGAGCAGCTCATCAAGGATTCTGAAGAGGGAGAACTCACCAAGAAAGACCTTCTCTTGGCCATCGCCAAAGCGGAAGAGAAGTACATGGAGGGCTCTGAAGAAGCGCTGGAAGAATCGGTTGCTGACTTAAAGAAGGCCGGCAAGGAGCTCAAGAAAGAGAAGTTGACCAAGGACCTGGGCAAGGCACTCGAAAAGGGAAACCTTGAGCAAGCCAAAGCCGAGATGGAGAAATTGGCGGACAAGCTCGACGACAACAAGCTGAGCGAAGCGGACCAAAAGAAGATCGGCAAGGCCATGGAGAAGGCCGCCGAGAAGATGGACAAGGCGCAGAAGAAGCGCGAAGAGTCTATTCAAAAGAATATCGAGAAGAAAAAGGACTCGATTCGCAAGCTGGAAAAAAAGCAGAAAGAAGCTCGGACAGAGCGTGAGCGGGAAGAAGCGGTCCGCCGGCTCAAGAAGGAAAAGCGTGAACTCAAGCGTATGCAAAAGCGCAAAGAGGAGCAGAAGAAAGACGGCAACAAGCGTGAGCTCAAGCAGCTTCGCAAGAAGATGAGCCAAGCAGCCAAGCAGCTTCAGAAAAAGCAGCAGAACAAAAAACAGCAGCAAAAGAGCCGACGCGAAGTCTCAAAATCGATGCGTGACATGGCTAAGAGTACTGGCAAGGTTTCTCAGGACAAGCGCAAGATGGCGAACAAAGCCAAGGTATCTTCGCAGATGTCCGACCTGAAAGAGGCAATGCGTCGGGCCAAGCGCAAGGGCAAAAAGGGCGGCGGAAGTAAGTTTGGCAGAAACCGCAAACGCAAAGATTTTAGCTCGAGAGCTCGGGGCGGCAAAGGCAAGCCCGGTGCTTGGAAGCCCGGACAGGGCAAGGGGCAAGGACAGGGACAGGGGCAAGGCAACAAGCCCGGTGGCAAAGAGTACGGCGATGGTCACGACCCGAACGTGATGGGCAAGTCGACTCCAAAGGGCGGAAACATCACTGATGAGAGTTTGCAGGGGGTTCGCGGCAAAGGGCCTTCCACTCGTGAGACTATACTCACCGCCGCTAAGAAGGGATTTGCCTCACGATCCTACAAGAAGGTCTTCGCTCGCTACAAGACCATTGTCGAAGAAGACATCAAGGCGGAGAAGGTCCCCAGCGGCTACAAGTACTACGTCAAACGATACTTTCAGAAAATCAAACACCAAAAGAGCCCGTAGCAATCGCTGCGCAGCCGCTACCAAAAGTATTACCCTCGCGAATCTTTCGCTACGAATTAAT
>JAESTW010000509.1 GCA_016763395.1 Kofleriaceae bacterium | reverse complement strand
GGCTGCTGGATCAAAACTGAGTAAGTTGTACGCATCATCAATAACATAGACTAACTCGGTGCCACCGGCAGTACAGTTTTGGGCTCCTCCACCACATGAACCGTTGCTGCATTCTCCAGGATCGCAGGTAACAAGCGAGCCGCCCAGAGTGCCGTCCGAGTTGCAGGCGAACACTTCGTCACCCATGCAGACGGGCCCGGACTCAGGAGAGCAGTCCACACAACCGAGGTTCTGAGAACAAGTCGTAGTACCGGCACAGATGGCCATGTTGTTGTATGTTCCGCCCGTGCACTCTTGGAACGCATCGCCTACGCAGCGCGTTTGGCCTTCTGTCATGCAACTCTCCCCTTCGCCTTCGGAGGGATTGGCATCGCTACCACATCCTAGCGATCCAAGAAGAAGAAGTGACGAGGCGATATAGGCTGCGCGTATGGCTTTCATGTCGGTGCCATCTTGCCAAAGGCGTCGGCAATCTGCGAGCATTTTTGACAGGGCAGCGTGCTTAGCGTGAAATCACGCGAATTTTGCCATTCACGCTGACTTCACCGTCTCGAATAACACGGGCATAGCGCCCTCGCAGGCATCGTCTGGCTAACGTTTCGTCATCGACCCACTGGTATGCAGCAGAACCAAAGCGGGCCTCATATCGGTCGCAGGGCGTATGGGCTTCGTCGGAAACTTCGATTTCTCCGCTTCCCAAAACAAGCCGCGAGTCGACGGGAAGGGAATCCAGGCTGAGGTCGAGGTCGACGACAAAGTTGTTTCCGAAGAGATGAAATCGATCGCTGGTACCTGCAACCAATCGCGCGACACTGAGGCTAGTCAGTGAAATTTGACTCTCGGGAGTTTTCCCTGGCTTCCATCTATCTCCGTGCAGGCCATCGCGAATCGTGAACGACGCGCAATCAGGAACAGTGTGCATTGGAGTGGTGAGCTTGTTTTGTCCGGCTGGCATGTCCGCAGCGGAAGCTCTCGTGACGATAAGACATATTCTGCCTATCGCTGCAGGGCCTGGGGAAGCAGCAAGCCACTCCGCTTCCAGCTCAGCAACCGAGCGTTCATTACTCATGGAGAACTCGGGAGTGGATTGCCGCCCACACTGCGGTGCCAGCGCTCGATTACATAGTGTAGCCCTTTGTGCTCGCCCTCGCCGAGTTCTTCGACCATGCTGAAACGATCTTGGTACTTCGGAAAGAAGGCGTCGCATCCGAAATCTCGATGAACCCGGGTAAGTATCAGTTCTTCACAGGCGTCAAGCTCGATACCTAGACTGTAAATCTGTCCGCCGCCGACAAGGTAAATCGTCTCGACCTTGTCTCGGACAGCAAGGAGCGCGCTCGGCAGATCGGTGAAGACGTCAGCGCCGTCGATTGTGAATTCTCGATTGCGTGTAATTACGACGTTGTGCCTTCCGGGAAGTGGCCAGTATTTTTCTGGAATCGTCTCGCAAGTCACTCTGCCCATAATCACAGCATTTTTCTGAGTCGGGTCTGTGGTTTGGGTCGTGGTTGTGGCGAAGTGTTTGAGGTCTCCAGGCAAGTGCCATGGCAGGTCTCCTTTGATACCCAGTCCGCGGGATTCGTCGATGGCAGCAACGGCGATGAAGCGCGGCAGGCCTTGTTGCTCGCTCATACCGCCACCTTGAATTTGATAAACGCATCGTGTTGATAGTCGAGTAGCTCAATATCTTCGTAGCGAAACTCGTCGATTTTTTTGTCCGCCAAACGCAGAGTCGGGAGTTTCTTGGGTTGTCGCAAGAGCTGAGTTTTCAGACCTTCTATGTGGTTTAGATAAATGTGCGCATCGCCAATCGTGTGGATAAAATATCCCGCTTTGAGTCCGCACTCATGCGCAATCATTTCGGTGAGCAGCGCATAGCTAGCAATGTTGAAAGGAACTCCAAGGGCGAGATCTGCTGAGCGCTGATAGAGCTGGCAATCCAAGCGGTCGCCGGACACGTAGAACTGGAACATGGTGTGGCAGGGGGGCAAGGCCATATTTTCAACCTCGGCAACATTCCACGCGCTGACAATAATGCGTCGAGAGTTGGGATTGTTCTTGATCGTATCGATCGCATTTTGGATCTGATCGATGCCTTTGCTGTCCCAATTGCGCCACTGGTGTCCGTAGATGGGGCCAAGCTCCCCGTCTTTATCGGCCCAAGCGTCCCAGATGGGAGTGTGCTGAGTCAGGCCATCGTTAATATTGGTAGAGCCTTTCAGAAACCAGAGTAACTCGTAGGCAACAGCCTTGAACAGAACCTTCTTGGTTGTCAGAAGTGGGAAGCCCTCACGCAAATCGTAACGAGTTTGCATTCCAAAAACCGAGAGCGTTCCTGTGCCAGTCCGGCCTTCCCGTTTGTCGCCGTTTTCTAGAACGTATCGAATCTGATCGAGGTAGGCCTGCATCGCGGCACTCTAGCATGATGCAAAGCACTGTGTATGTCGTTGCTATTGGCGAATGTTATCGAAAATTTCTCGTGGCTTTGGAGGTTTATCTTGCCAACTCAACTGCTTTACCGGGGCTCCTGGCAACAGTCTCCGAGCTAAAGACTCATCTGGTTCTGCCAGCCGACTTGGGGCCAAGTTCAAGGGCCAACAGGGCCTGTGGCATTTTGGCTACGAGAAGACGACAATCCTCAAGTTTGGCCCCAACTCCTCGCTAGCCCTGACCCTGACGATGCGCAATGGCAGCTGGGAAGCACCAAAGGGGGACTCAGGGCCTCGCTCCTCTGAGCCTATTGTAGAGAGCATCGAGCTGAGCGGCCCTGGCAACCGACGAATGTGGCAATGGCGGAACGAGTTGCTCCGCCTGCACAGGATTTACTTACAATTGCGACCAGTCAGGGACACAGGACTGCACGGCGCTGAATCGATGCGCCGGGGGCACCTGTTCTGCATCATCCGGTGGATCTAGTCCGCAAGTATGCACCCGAAACATCAATGGAGAAAGCTGCTTTGAAAACTGCGACCTCGCTCCGGGGGAGCCTGGCTTTAGGAGCGGGACATGCTCAAACGGAGCATGCGGAGACCTTGGAGTGTGTATGTAGCGGTCTCTCCAAGCAAGCGAAGAGTGCCGGACTGCTAAAGGAACGCAGCTCGGGTGCCGGTGATATTCTTGGCCAGCTGTCCGGCATGATAGACGTTAAGGATGCCGCCAGCATTCTAGTCAAGCTGTTTTGGGGTAATTCTTAGAGGCGACCTCAGGCTAGGCTGGAGTCGAATAGGCCAGTCTAGCACATTGCTAGAGAACTCGGACTAGTAGGAACCGGGTGGCCGCTGAATCATGGGTGGCGCTTGTCCGGGCATGTAGACAGGCCCGGTTGGCTGCACTGCATCGTTGAAAATATTGACCGCGTCGAAGCGATAGGGCAAGCCCGAGATTAGCAGTCCACCGCCGAGCAGGGTAACGCCAAGGCAGCCAAGTGAGATGATAGCAGCTTCGTCCGAACCTGACCCGTTATCAGAAACAAACGATTCACTAAGAGAATAACTTAGAGCGACTGTGGAGCAGACAAGTCCCCCGAGCATCGAGGCAAACCCCCAGCCGGTTCGACTGTAGTGTGTGTTCGCAGCGGCCTCGGCAGCGGGAACACCACGAACGGCATCGACAAGGCCGCCGCCAAAGAGGCCGTGGCTGTGAAAGCGGCCATCGCGTTCGTATCCGATTTGCCCAGCCTTCATCGTAGTCGCGATTTTTCCATTGCGTTGTGGGACGTACGAACTTGAGCAAGCTGATACGGCCAATGACAATGTGAGCGAACCGGCAATGAGGGGAGTACGTCGAAAGATTGAGGAGGTTCGCTGCATGCTGTCATCCTACCCTCAATGCGGCGAAGTCACGCGATTGCCACCACGGTTCCGACTAAGAATCAATCTTAGTTGCGATCTGCACACATTTATAGGTGCTTCGGATCACAGCTTGAGCGGCTGTGAACGTCGTGCCGGTCGGTAGGCGGTATAACCTGAGTCCAAGATGGCTGCGACAAAGATTCGAGAGATGGAGGCATATGGCCCCATTAGGGCACTGTTGGAAGGGCAAGGCTATGAAGTGAAGGGCGAGGTTGGGGCTGCTGACCGTGGGATTGCGAGATGGGCTCGTCGAAATTCACCTCGATCCGGCTCCGTACAAGCCTAGCCAATCCAAGAGCAAAAAACGTCGCCTGTTAAAGCAACTTGCCCGAATTTCCGTCGTAAGAATTTTGCCGAAACATCGCACTGTCATCGAAAAACGTGCCCCTACGGGTCGTAGCCATACGATGGCCTTGGCCCGATGGACTCGGTGTTTTTCGTAGTCGCGACAATCGTGGCAAATTTGATAGACTGCAAGCCCAGAGACGCCGTTGTGGCGTTTCTGAACCCGGTTTTCCACTGCAATGCCGCTAGAAGGGCATGTCGGAATCCCTCCTCCAGTGTGGCTGGGAGGACACGTTACCAATCGAT
>JAESTW010000508.1 GCA_016763395.1 Kofleriaceae bacterium | reverse complement strand
TTCTCGCTGGCACGATTGGGCTCATTGCCAACTACGCCGTAAACCAAAATAAGCCAGAGACCCGACACTTCCCCCAGGCTACGAACTCAGTTTTCAGGCTGCTGCCCCACACTCTGTACTCACTCCTCCTGGCCAGACCCCAGCCTTCGTTGGTCCAGCTCCGTTGGCACTCGTATCGCCGCCGCAGATTCCGGCTGCCTGCCAATACCCGGTGCACGAGTGGCGAGCGGAGACAAACCACCAAACTCGCTATGACTTGTTGACAGCGATGTCCGCACTTTGTCGTCGAGCAGCAGTAGCTGACTAAAGCCCTCCCCAACTGGCGGCCCCAAAGAGGAAAATGCGAGCCTGCCCAACTCGCATTTTGTAATATCCTCTAGTCGCCGAAGGATATCCCCTGAGCCAATGGTAATTCGCCCGAGTAATTAATCGTGCAGGTCTGCCGACGCATGTAGGCTTTCCACGAATCCGATCCAGATTCACGACCGCCGCCGGTGTCTTTTTCGCCGCCGAATGCGCCGCCAATTTCTGCACCGCTGGTACCGATATTGATGTTGGCGATTCCGCAATCGGAACCACTGGCGGACAAGAATTGCTCGCTGGCCTCCATGCCGCGGGTGAACATGGCACTGGACAATCCCTGGGGAACGTCGTTTTGTGCGGTGATTGCCTCTTCGATCGATTCCACGGACACGAGATAGAGAACAGGCGCAAAGGTCTCTTCTTTGAGCAATGGCGCCGACTTTGGCATGCGAAGAATTGTCGGTTGAACGTGAAAGGGCCCGACGTCACTAAGAGTTTTACCGCCAGTGAGCAGTTCACCACCTTCCTCTTTGGCTCGGGCAATGACCGACATCATGGTGTCGACAGAGCGCTGGCTGCAAAGCGGTCCCATGAGAACACTGCTGTCTAGCGGGTCGCCGATGTTGATGGTTGCGTAGGCGCGCACAAGGCGATCGCTAAGCTCGGACATGAGTGAGCTGTGTACGTAGACGCGCCGGGTAGAAGTGCAGCGCTGTCCGGCGGTTCCAACAGCGCCGAATACAATGGCTCGCACTGCCAAGTCCAAATCAGCATCTTGGGCGACGATGATGGCGTTATTGCCACCGAGTTCGAGAAGTGATCGTCCGAGTCGTCCGGCGACCACCTGCGCGACCTTGCGTCCGACGGGAACCGAACCGGTAAAACTCATCAGCGGGAAACGAGTGTCGGCAACCAGGGGCTCAGCAATGGTTTCGTTGCTTCCGATGAGCAAGTTAAAGAGACCGCTAACGCCGTGATCTGCCATGACCCGGTTGCAGATATGTTGCACGGCGACCGAGACCAAAGGCGTTGTGGGAGAGGGCTTCCAAACCATGGTATTGCCGCAAACCGCAGCGAGAGCGGCATTCCAAGCCCAGACAGCGACGGGGAAGTTGAAGGCACTGATGATGCCGACTGGTCCCAAAGGATGCCACTGCTCGTACATGCGGTGTCCGGGGCGTTCAGAATGCATCGTCGATCCACAGAGTTGGCGGGACAAGCCGACGGCAAAATCGCAAACGTCGATCATCTCTTGTACTTCGCCAATTCCCTCGGCCCGAATTTTTCCCATCTCCAAGCTGACCATCTCGCCCAAGGGTTCGCACTTCTCGCGCAGAGCCATGCCCAAGTCGCGAATTAGCAAGCCGCGCTTGGGAGCGGGAACCATGCGCCAACTTTCAAAGGCACTAACGCTGGCAGCAGTGACCTTCTCGTACGCAGCCGATGAAGCCATCGCCACCTCGCCGAGCTTTTCTCCTGTCGAGGGATTGATCGATACCAGCGCGCCTGCGCCCTTCTCTTCGATCCATCCGCCCTTGCCTGTGCAGGCGCCCAGGTTGTGCTCGCCAAGTTCTAGTGCTTCAAATATGCTTTTGGTAGTCATTGAATTGCTGCGAATCATGCCCAGGGATTAGGTTTGAGTGCAAGACGCGAGGCAGAGCTGCGGGCGTTGGGCGTTGATCCCACACTGCGCTGCGCTGCTTGTGTATTGCACGAAGCGAAAAGGCTGAGTACGCTGGGGCTGGACTCACCAATGAACGACAACAACGCCGATATCGCTAAGCACCAACTCCGCCGCTATTCCTCGATGTTGGAGCTGCTGCCCGATGAAGACAATCCCACTCCGATTGTACTTCTCAACAAGGTCACCCCTTATCAGCACACCAAGGTCTACGCAAAACTGGAATGGTACAACCCTTTCGGCTCGGTCAAAGATCGCGTCGCGTACAACCTTATTCGCGATGCAGAAGACAGGGGCTTGTTAGACGACGCCAAGAACCTGGTGGAACCAACAAGCGGCGGCACCGGCATGGGGCTGGCGATGGTCGGCAACCTCAAGGGCTACACCTTGACAACACCCCTCTCGGCCGCAATTCCGACGGCAAAGAAAACCGTCTTGCGATTCTTTGGTGCAGAGGTTATCGAGCTGGACGACAGTCTTTGTCCGGCGCCCGGAGCACCCGAGGGCGCGATGGTTAGAGCAGCGCAAATCGCCGAACAAGAGGGCTACCATCAGCTGAATCAATACACCAACCCAGCAAATCCGGACGCGCATTTTCGCACGACGGGGCCCGAGATTTGGAAACAAAGCGAAGGTAAAGTAACGCACTACGTCGCTGGCCTGGGCACTTGCGGTAGCATTACGGGAACGGGCAAGTATCTTAAAGAGAAGAACCCCAAGGTAAAAGTCTTAGGCGTAGACCCTGCCGAAGGTCACGACATCCCGGGTGTCCGCAGCAAGAGGCAGTTGCAACTCACCGATTTTTACACTCCAGATCTCTATGATGGCACGGAGCTTATCGACAACAAAGAGGCATATGCTCTGTGCGCCCGACTCAATCGCGAAGAGGGCATTATTGCCGGTCCCAGTTCGGCTATGGCATTAGCGGGAGCGTTTAAGATGGTCCCGGACGAGCCAGGCCTGGTGGTCGTGGTGCTATTCCCGGACAACATTTTCAAGTACACCGAGTCTATCGTAAAACATCTGCCCGAGCTCTTTCCGGCGAAAACCGAGGCCGCGCGCTCAAGTGACGCGCCCAGCGCAGAAGAGCAAGTACTGCGCAAACTCATCGACAATGCCAGAGTCTCAGCCGATGTCATCGATATGGGCGCTTTGGAAGACCTTATGGATGAGGACGAGAAGCCGGTGTTTATCGATGTTCGAACCCCCGAAGAATTCGCAGACGGACACATCGAAGACTCGGTCAACATTCCCCTGGAAGAGATCGCAGCAGGCGCGGCTGGCATGCCTAGTATGGACGCGAGTGTGGTGACGATTTGCAATATCGGGAAAATCTCACTCACCGCCATGCTACTTCTAAAATCTCTCGGATACTGCAATGTGAAAAATCTCATGGGCGGGTTGAACAGTTGGGTCGCTGAAGGCAATATGCTGGAGGAATAGTGATTTCAGAGTGAGTGAAGCCATGTTACTCGAATGCCTGTGGTAGCTTGCCGGCTATGCTTCGCCCCTCTTTTTCCCTTCTCCTTGTTCTTGTGCCAGCTCTCGGCACTCTTGTGCAATGTGGTGGTGAATCAGAGAACGCCGATACCAAGGCAGCCGAGGCAAGCGCCGAACTAGCAAAGGCAGCCCCAGCGGAGAAAGCGCCAATACCAGTGGAGAAAACGCTGCCTCCCCTTCCCGAGACCGGCACCCATTTGGATGGCTCGGGGAACTACACACCTTTGATACCCAAGACAAGTCGAGGCAAGGAGCCCAAAGGCACCACGATCGATCTCATTTTGCGCTCGTCTCCACCGGGCGCAACAGCATCGATAGACGGCAAGGTTATCGGAGTTACGCCCACGTTTTGGAGCGGCCAAGCTGGACACAAGAACCACGATTTTACCTTTGTAAAAGAGGGGTATTCTATGGCTCGCTATCGTTTTGTTGCGGTCAAAAGCGGCGTCGTACACGCTAGTCTGAGTCCGCTAGTCCTCGGAGCACAGCCGCAGCCCTCCGCGGCCCAATAATCTCCCCTCTAAAATAGAGGCTCTTCTGAGTAATTTGTGGGCGAGATATTCTTAGGTTTGGGCGATTTCTAGAACCAGGTCGGTGAAGTTTCGGGTCACAGCACACGGCACGGGTTGAGGTGGCCAAACAAGTTCTTTGTTGGATTGATTTTGGGCAAGGCTGCCTCGCTGCGTCCGAGTTGGGTTTCCAGGGGTGAGTGTGAGGTCGGTGGGCGTATTGGTACTTGGCGCAAGCGCGAGTGGGCGCCTTGGCTGCGCGGGAACGCTCTACGCTGCGTGCATTCCTCTGGCTCGGTAGGGCGAGTCCGGTGGGGGGCTGACTGGACTTTGATGCGTCCGAATTCCTTCGTCAAGAACTTCGCGAAGAGCATTCCCGCTTCACCAGACGCCTTTGCTTGATACACCGTTATC
>JAESTW010000048.1 GCA_016763395.1 Kofleriaceae bacterium | reverse complement strand
GGCTGCCGTTCCAGTATCGGCTCCGATGGCCGTTGCTCCAATGGCCACCGCTCCGATGGCCGCTCCAATGGCCGCCGCTCCGATGGCCGCCGCTCCGATGGCCGCCGCTCCGGTTGTTATGGGCGCATTGCCCGCATTTGGTGCGGACGCCGGTGATGACATGGGCGGTGCACGCTCCATCGAAGTCGCCGCAATGCTGGGTGACTCTGTTATTGGCGTGAAGCACGTCATGAACCCCAAAAGTGGCAAGGTAACTCCTATCACCTATGGGCTCTTTGGCTTTGGCGGCATTATGCTTGTCATTAGTGCCATTGCTTTCTATTCAGGTGTTGCCAACTCGTCCGAGAACAAGCACCGCAAAGAGCAGCATATTGCTGCCAAAAAAGCTTCCCACGAATTCCGTCCACTACGCTTGAGCCCAGCCTTTGATTGGATGGCAATCGGCGGTATGGCTGGTGGTGTTATTTGTATGACACTGGGACTCATTCGCATCCGCGAAGAGAAGGTCGACCCACGCTTCCGAATCGGACGCGCATCTGGTGTTGATTTCCCAACCGAGAATTCTCCGCATGAAGACTTCAACTTAGTTGCTCCTGCTGGAGATAGCTTTGTTTTCAACTTTGCCCAAGGCTGGGAAGGTGAGATGAGTATCGATGGACAGGTTACTCCACTCTCCGAGTTGGTGAGCCAAGGTCGTGCTCGTCCAAGCGCTACAATTGCTGGCGCTACTGAAGTTCCTTTGCCACCAAAGACTCGAATCCGAGTTAGCACGGGCATGCAGACCTTTATGGTCAGCTCTGTTCCACAACCACGTCGTCAGGGCGCTGCTGCTTTCGCTTCTATGGATAGCGAGCTTCTGGCCTACATCGCTGGTTCAGCCATCATCGTTCTTGGCTTTGTCTTCATGCTGAATACTCTTCTGCCCGACCCAGAGACAATGTACGGTGACCTCTTCGCCAACAGTGAACGGACCGCTCGGACACAAACCAAGCCTCAGGAAGACCCTCTTGAAGAAGAGGAAGAAGAACTGGAAGATGACGGCGAAGACCCAGGTGGTACTGGTGAACGTCAAAAAGACGATGAGGGCAAGATGGGCAAAAAAGAGTCCACTCGCGCTACCGGACAGTTCGCAATGAAGAACAATAACGCCGACCCACAGTTGGCCAGGAAAGCAGCAACCGACTTGGCTCGTAAGTCTGGTGTTCTTGGAGTCTTCGCACAGGCACCGGGTGGCGCATTTGCTTCTCTTACAGGTGCTGCAGATTTCTCCTCTGGACTCGACGACAGTGATGTCTACGGTGGCCTTTTGGGCGACGAAGTCGGTGAGATGGCGGGCGGCTTTGGTTACGGCTTGCAAGGTATCGGACCGGGCGGCGGCGGCACAGGCTACGGCACGGTTGGTACAGGCGGCTACGGTACAATCGGACACGGCAACGGAACCGGTTCTGGCTACGGAACTGGCTCAGGCAAAGGCGGAATGCGCGGACGTAAGGCATCTCCACCAAAGCTTAAAATTGGTAATGCAACTTCTTCGGGTAACTTGGACAAGGCAATCATTCGCCGCTACATCCGCCGCAAGCTCGCTCGAATTCGTTTCTGCTACGAGAGTGAACTGGTTGTGAAACCTAAGCTTCGCGGAACGGTAAAAGTTCAATTCATCATCAATGCTACTGGTGGCGTACAAGGAGCTAAGGCTGCAGGCATGGGCAATGCCAAGGTCGAGAAGTGTGTTGCTGGCGCAATCAAATCGATTAAATTCCCAGCACCGACAGGTGGCGGAATGGTGAACGTCACCTATCCCTTCACTTTCTCTCCTGCTGGCGGATAATTTCTTACCCAGCGAACTGAGCGCGAGTGCTTAGTCAAGCGAATGCCCTGCCATTGATTTGGTGGGGCATTTGTCGTTTGTGCGTGAGTGGAGTTGAAAGCTGGGGGCAAAAGGAGTCGGAGCGGGCTAGCAATAACTTCGCTACGAAGACTGCCAGAATACTCCCAAGGGCTTGCTCAAGAGGGGCGCTTTAGACTACTCTGCAGCCGAAATGGGAATCACGACTCGTTCAATAATCACAATCTCTTTGGCCTTCGGCATGGCATCAGCATGTGGCGACAAGAGTGAGAAGGAGTCGATTGAACTTGCGAATGAAGCAGTTGGTCTGGCGACAAATCAGAAGAACTACAAGCAAGCCGAGAAACTGCTTGAAGAGTCGACAGCGAAATTTCGAGACAACCACAATGCTTGGTACCTGCTCGGACATATGCGCGACAAGATGAACGACTTTGAAGGCGCTATCGAAGCGTATGGCGAAGCCGCTCGAGTCAAAGACAGCAACGAGATGTATCACTACAAACTCGGCAAAGCGTACTGGTTGCACAACAACGCATCCCAAGCTGAGGCTTCTTTGGAGCGAGCAGTTCAGCTAAATCCAAAATTGTTTAACGCCCAATATCAGTTGGGACTCGTGTATGAGAAGCAAGGAAAAATAAAGCAGGCGGCTGAGGCGTGGACGGCAGCAGCAAATTTGAATCCTCGTTTCGGCAAGCCATTTAATATGCTCGGCCAACTTTACATGAAGTGGGAGAAGCTCAGCGAAGCAATTGGCGTACTCGAACAGGGATGCATCAATGTTCTTGACGCAGAGGACCTCACAAACATCAATTACAACTTAGGTATGTCCTACGAGAAGCAGGGGAACTTGGCAAAGGCGATCGAGGCCTACACTGCATCTCTTGATGCTGACAAGACGAACGCTGATGCTCTCCGCCAGCGCGGATTTACGTACGCCGCGACTGGCGATAAAGTGAATGCAACGAAGGACCTGAACGCATTTGTCGAAGGTGGCGGAGGTGGCGAGGCCTTCCAATTGGCTGCTGCTCATCAGCATCTACAGCGCATCAGGACCGACCAGTAAGTACAATTCCTACATAAGCTTCGGACACTTTTCGGAGAAAAATTTGGCCCAAATCTGATCACCTAGATCGCGATTTGGGCCTTCTTTATTGCCTTCATACTGGCCTTCGTTATTGGTTGTTATTTAGTCGGTCATTTTCGTTGGCTTAGATAGAGACGTAGTGCTTTGTGATCGTGTACTTTTCGGTGGTTGAGTCGGGCTGGGTTGTTCCGACCTTCCTTTCTATAAAGCTGGAGTATTGCAAATTGCGCACCGAGATTAGAGGACGTCTAAGACGTTCACGTGACTGGAGCTTGGCGATCACTGAGATCGAACAAGAGATTGAAGACGTAGCTGATACCAAAGAACGATCGGAGAGGCTCTTTGTGATTGCGAACATTACCGAGGAGGTAGTGCCGGAGCGAGAGCGGGCAATCGCGATCTATCAGCGGTCTTGGAAACTAAACCAAGCCAACATCAAATCTCTCACTCGTGCACGGCAAGTGTACGGTGAGTTAGGGCGTCCGGAAATGGTCGCGAAGGTTGGTACCCACGAACTCAAGCTTCGTGATAACGACGGTGGCTTAGCTGCCATTGTGGGCTTTGCCTTTCTCGATTCTGCGCAACGGGAGAAGGCTTTGCCTCTTCTAAAAATGGCGCTTGAGTCTCGGCCCGATGATATGTCTCTCAAAGACGCAATCGCTGCTGCGAGCTATGATCCCGATGGTTGGATCGATGACGTAGAGCGTTTGTCCGACGAGGCCAAAGGCGCAGACTCGGCAACAGCGAGTAGAATGCTGCTCAGGGCAGCTCGAATCGTTCTGCACGAGACTCCAGAAGACGCGATGCTTGAGCAACTGCTCAGAGAGGCGTTGACTAGCGACCCGAATGCTATTGCAGCCAATGAACTCTTGGAAAAACTCCTAGCTAGCGCTGAACGTTGGGACGAACTCGAAGTACAACATCGCAGCCGCATAGAATTTGCTGACGACTCAGATAAAGTCGCACTGGCAGAACAACTCGCACTGCGATGGCTTGCTCGCTTTCATGATCGCGATCGCGCAGCCAGCTTTTTCAAACTCGCAATCGAGCAAGTTTCATCTACCGGGTCTGAAGCGTTTGTGTCATTGGTTGGTGCATTCTCTGTTGTCCGGGATGTGCTTGGCGAAAAAGCGCAATGGTCCGAAATCTTAGATTTGGCTGATGCGACACTGCCACGAGTCTCGGAAGATCAGAGAATTTACCTCGCAGTACAAGCTGGACTTATCGCTTGGAAGCAAACGAGTGACTCCGCTCGTGCTCAGGCGTATTTTGAGATCGTTGGCGAGCTCGAAGGTGAAAACCTAGACCTCGTAGACTTTCTTGAGCAGGGCGGGGCTGCCGAGAGCGTTGCCGCCGCCGGGGAAGCCTCCTCTGAAGAGGAAGCTCCAGCCGAGGAGGAAGCTCCAGCGGAAGACGAGGCTCCAGCCGAAGAGCAAGCAGAACCCGAAGAACCGGCATCTGACGAGTCCTTATCTGCCGCCGAGGAAAGTGCCCCCAAGTTAGCGCCCGTGTTGGAAGTGAGCGTAGATGAGGACATTCCTGCCGATCTCCAGGCCGCTATGGACGAAGCTCGCGCGGGCGAAACCGACAGTCCTGACAAAGCGATCGATGCTTGGCGCAAGGTCGTTCAAAGCAGCCCGAGCATGCGAACTCCAAGGCGCGAGTACGCCCGAGTTTTGCGTGCTGCTGAAAAGTGGAATCCACTGATTCAGGCGCTCAAAGAAGAAGAGCAAAAAGCCGCAAAGACAGACGGCGACAAAATCGCTGTGTTGCGCGAGATGATTGTTGTCTACAAAGAAGTTCGCAATCAGGTGATGATTGTAAATACTTACAAGGCGATCCAGGCACTCGACAGCAGCAACATTGAGATCCTGAACGAGCTGGCTCAGCAGTACGAGTCCATGAAAAAATGGCCGGACTTAGTCGCCACAATGCAGGCGAAGATTCCACTCTTGGATAGCGAAGAAGAACGAGTGGCAGTGCATCTGCAAATCGCGAATCTGTACATTGAGCGCTTTTCGAATCAAGCGGAAGCGATAAAGGCTTTTGAGAAAGTACTGGAACTCGATCCGGAAAACTCGGACGCGATATCCCACTTGCTGGCCGTCTACGAAAAACGTCGAGACTGGGAGAAGTTGATTGCACTTCGCGAAGGCGAGATTGACAAGGCTTCCCCGGACGAGCGTGCGGAAAAAACATACGAAGTTGCCAAACTTGCGGCAACTCGGGTTAAAAAGCCCGATGTTTGCATGCATTGGTGGGAGAAGGTTATCGAACTCCAGCCAGAGCATGAAGAGGCAATTACAGAGCTCGGGAAACTCTACGAGCGCGCGAAAAACTGGGAAGGTTTGGCACGTGTATGTTCAGTCAAGGCGGACATCGCAAGTACTCCCAAAGAGCAGACTGATGCGTTGCAAAAACTTGGCCTTCTCTACACGGACAAGGTTGTAGATCCAGAGAAAGCAGTAGCAGCATGGCTGCGATTGCTAGCGATCGACGCCAATCATCGACGTGCCCAAGATTCACTGAAGAAGCTGTACATTGCTCAAGGTGAATGGGACGCGCTGGAAGCGTTTTACCGAGATGGCGACAAAATTGGCGAGTTCGTCCGAGTTCTGGAGCGACAGCTCGACAGTTCTGAGGACGATCTCAAGCTATCGCTTGCGCTCAAGATCGCAGTTCTATACCGAGACGAAATCGGCAAAGCAGACAGAGCAACTCGTGCTTTTGAGCGAGTTCTCACGATTGATGAGATCAACCTGGAAGCTGCTGAAGCACTCATCCCTCTTTACGAGCAAGGGAGAGATCCGCGCAAATTGGTAAACGCGTTGGAAATTCAGTTGCAACAGACTGAAGATCAAATCACGCGCCAAGATCGCATGCGTGTGATTGCCGAGTACAGCGAAGAAAAACTGAGAGACAAAGGAGCTGCCTTCGGATGGTGGCTCAAGGCTCACGAAGAAGATCACGAGTCCGAAGCGATTCGCGAACAAGTGGAGCGACTTGCTGCGGAGAACGGTGCGTGGACGGAAATCGTTGAAGCCTACGAGGGAACGCTTGAGAAGCATCCCGACACACTCGACTCGTTGCCTATCATGTTGGTTATCGCCCGAGTTCTGGAAGAAGAACTTGGAGATGTCGACAAGGCCCTGGTTATCAATAGCAAGATCTTGGAGGCTGACCCTTCCAGTGAAAGCGCAATACACGCGCTGGAACGACTGTATCTCGGACGAGAGCGATACGATGAACTTCTGGACATCTATCGTCGGAAACTCGAGCTGACATCAGACCCGGACGAGCAGACCGAGATTCAATACAAACTCGGACAGCTCTACGAAGACGAAGTCAAAGACGACGACAAAGCTGCGGATACCTACCGAGCGATACTTGATAGTGACGGAGAAGATTTGCGGGCTCTGCAATCTCTCGACCGAATTTTCACTCGGACAGAGAAATGGACGGAACTTGCTGAAACGCTCGGACGACAGCTTCTGATCGTTTCACCAGAGGAGAACGCAGAAGAATACTGTGCCCTCAAACTGCGTTTGGCAGTGCTGCGTGAATCCAATATGGATGACGCAAGCGGCGCTATCTCTGCATATCGAGAGGTTCTTGAACTCACTCCGGCGGATGAAACGGCCCGAGTTGGGTTGGAACATTACCTAGACAGCGACGAGCATAAACTGGCTGTTGGCGAGATCTTAGAGCCGATTTACACCGATATCGAGGATTGGGCAAAGTTGATTCGAGTCCACGAAATCGCGCTCTCGTCTTCAGACGACCAAATGCGGCGAGTGGAACTCCTGTTGCGAGTTGGCGAATTGCACGCTCAAAAACTAGGAGATGCAGACAACGCATTTGACGCGTATGCACGGGCCTTCCAGGTAGATCCTGGAGCCAGCGTCGCCAAAGAGGAGATGGAAAATCTCAGTGAACTCATTGACGGCGGAAGCACGAAGTTGGTCAAACTCTTCGAAGCTGCCATTGACTCTGGTGAACTGGACCCGGCGCTCGGACACGAGCTTTCGATCAAGGTCGCAACCGCGTACGACGAGCGCCTGGACAATACCGAGAAAGCAATCCAGTACTATCGCGGAGCGCTGAACATCGAGGTGGATGACGCTGTTGCGATTGGCGCACTGGAACGGATTTTCACCAGAGATGAACAGTACCCTCAGCTATTGGAGGTTTACCGCAAGAAGGTAGACATCCTCGGCGAGACTGATGAGAGCCTGGAACTCTTGCTGCGCATTGCCTCTATTCACGAGGAAATGCTGCAGAATACTGATGAGGCGATTTCTACCTACAACGAAATTCTCGGACAAGATGGCGAGAATATCCAAGCGCTTAGATCGCTCGACCGATTGTATGTCAAGGGAGAGCAGTGGCACGAATTGGGAGATGCTCTTACTCGCCAGCTACTGTTGTGTGAAGACGACCAGCTCCGCGTGGAGCTACTTGTCCGATTGGCGGCACTTCGCGAGTTAAAACTCGACGAGGTAGCGGCGGCGATCGAGACCTACAAGCAGGTTCTTGATATCGATAGTTCCAATGAACCATCGCTAGTGGCTTTGGAAGGGCTGATCTCGCATGAAGATCATGCCTTGAACATCGCGCAGATCCTTGAGCCTATCTACAAGCAACGAGGCGAGTGGAGTAAGCAGATCGGTGTCTACGAGATTATGGCGAAACACGCCTTTGATCCCGAGCGCAAGATCGAACTGCTACACGCTATCGGCGAACTGTACGAAGTTGGCAGTGACGATGCCAATGCGGCGTTTGGTACCTATGCTAGGGCGCTGCGAGAAGAACCCCGCAATGAGACTTCTCGAGCTCAAGTTGAAAGACTGGCTCAGATGCAAAGTCGCTGGGCTGAGGTAGTTACTCTCTACAACGACGTGGTTGCTGAAATTGGTGACGAAGAGCTTCGTGTACAAATGCTGACACGGGCCGCTCAAATTCAAGAAGCAGAACTGGGCCTCGATGCAGCAGCGGTAGAGACCTATGGCCGGATTATGGAAATATCCTCCGACCAAGTCGATGCGGCTTCATCGATCATTCTCATTCATGAGAGAAATTCGGACTACGCCGCTTTGGTGAGTTCGCTGCGATCGAAGAGCGAGATTCTCAGTGATTTGGAGGAGCGCAAGGCGATTCTGTATCGAATTGCACAGACTGAAGAAGAGATTCTCGAAGACTCGGACGCGGCGATTGCTACGTTTCAATCGGTACTGAGTCTGGACGATGTCGATGAGCAGTCTCTCGCTTCACTTGAGCGTTTGTACATAACTCTCGAGCGTTGGGAACCGCTCAAAGATATCTACATGGTCAGGGCTGAGAATGCTGAGGGACCGGACGACAAAAAACGTATGTTCTACGTCCTCGGACAAGTCTACGACCGAGAACTGGGCGATACGGCCAAAGCAATCGACACCTATCAGGCCATATTGGATCTCGACGACAATGAGATTCCGGCCATCCAAGCTTTGGACAGGCTCTACGGTCAAGCAGAACGTTGGTATGACCTATTGGGCAATCTCGATAGGCAGGTTGAACTCGCTGAGTTACCTGGCGAGATGGTTGGTCTTAAGTATCGAGTTGGACAGCTTTGGCAGTTGCGACTCAATGACTTGAGCCGCTCTATCGAAACCTATCGTGAAGCTCTTGCCATTGATCCCGAGCACGTCGAGACACTGGCTGCACTGGAAAAACTGGTACACGGCGAGGAGGGCGAGCAAGTGATGGCCGCCCAAGTCTTGGAGCCAATATACCAAGCAGGCGGACAAGTTGAGAAACTGGTCGATGTTCTAGAGGTGATGGTTACTCACTCTGAGGACCCGTATTCTCGAGTCGAGCTACTGCACCGAATTGCTGAACTTTATGAGGTCAATCTGGACAAGGGAACCGAGGCATTCGGTGCTCATGTACGAGCTCTCACGGAGGAGAACAGCAACGAAGTCACTCTGGGCAACCTAGAGCGTTTGGCCGCATTCGTTAACGGCTGGGAAGAGCTGGTTTCTCTCTACGCTAAAGAGGCGGAGAAATCTCTGGACGTGCCGAGACAGGTCGATTTACTCGGACGACTTGCGCGTATCCAAGAAGAGGAATTGCAGAATACCGATGAGTCCATTGCGATTTATAATCGTATTTTGGAGGTGGAATTCGACAACTCGGATGCCGTAATGGCCCTCGACAGACTCTACAGTACGACACAAAAATGGCAGCCACTCTCGGACATTCTGCGCAAGGAAATTCAACTTGCGGACAGTGAAGAAGAGATCATAGAAATCCAGTTCCGACTCGCTCAGGTACTCGAGCAGGCTTTGGAAGATGTTCCGGCATCAATTGAGGTATACCGAGAAATTCTGGGTACCAATCCAGAACATGAGTCGACGCTCAATGCACTGGAAATGCTGTTGGCAGGTGGGCAGCTCGAGTCTGAGATTGCCACCATACTGGAGCCGATATACGAGTCTGCAGAGCAGTTCGATAAATTGCACAACATTTACGAAGTGCAGTTGAGCAAACTCACAGATCTCACTGATCGCCAGAGCATGTTCCAACGACTGGGAGAACTCTCAGAGTTGCGCTTAGGCGATGCTGGCAAGGCTTTCGGTTGGTGGGGACAGGCACTCATCGAAGATGCTGGGTCTGAGCTTGCGGTGGAAGAAGCCGAGAGACTCGCTGGTGATTCGGCGTTCTGGCCGGACATGATCAATGTCTATACTCAAGTTCTCGAGACCAACACGGAAGCGGATAGCCGCAAGGTCACTCTCTTGCGTATGGCTCGGGTATATGATGCCGAACTCGCTGCAGTTAGCGAAGCTGTGGGAACGTACCTGCGTGTCTTGGAAATCGACGAAAAGGACGCCGATGCATTGGCAGCCTTGGACCGGCTCTACGGCAACGCCGGAATGTTCGACGAACTTGTGGAGGTATTGCGTCGACGTATCGAGATCACCCTCGACGGTGAAGAAATCGTTGCTCTGTACCTGCGCCGCGGACAGATTTTCGCAGATGCACTTTCTGATACCGACTCTGCGCTGAGCTGTTACCAACAGATTCTCGAGCAGGAGAGCCGGAATAGGCCAGCACTCGAAGCGGAGGAGGGTATCTACTTCCGCCGTGAGGACTGGAAAGAACTCTATAGCGTCTACGAGAAATTGGTGGATATTGCCGACGGCGATGAAGAAATGGCTGGGCTATACGCTCGTATGGCCAGGATTTCTTCTGATGCATTGTCGGACGACGACACAGCTACAGATCTTTGGGGCAGAGTTGTTGATATTCGCGGTGATGAAGACCAATCGCTATCTGCACTCGGTGAACTCTACGGTCGCCGGGAAATGTGGGAAGAGTTGGTTGAGGTTGTCGAACGTCGAGTCGGCGTAACCGAGAGCAACGAAGGACAGGTCGCGCTCTACAAAATGTTGGGTAAGATCTGGAACGAGAAACTCGGACGTGAGCGAAACTCGCTAGACGCGTGGCTACTCGCCTTTGATCTCAATCCTAGTGATTCAGAGACTCTCCAGGAACTGGCATCGCTGTATCGCGCCACCCAAAGCTGGGAAGAACTCAGCGAGACATTGCGCCGGATCATCGATGTTGCACAGGTGTCCGGTGGGCTCTCAGAAGACGAGTTTATCGAACTCTATGCGCAACTCGGACAACTTGAGGGCGAACTGCTCGGACGAGTTGACGAGGCAGTGGATGCATGGAGGCGCGTACTTGCGCTAGACCCAAGCGATTTCCGCGCGATGGCTGCACTCGAGCAGCTCTTTACACGAGAAGCGCGTTGGGAAGAATGTATTGAAGTTCTTGAAAGACGGGCACTTGTAGTTGAAGAGCCTGAAATCCGGCTGCAAACCATGCTTCAGGCTGCATCGATCTGGGAAACCAAGGTGTTGGACCTGGGCAAAGCAGCAGAAATGTACAGCCGAGTTCAGGAAGCAGAGCCTGGCAATGCCTTGGCTAGTGAACGTTTGGAAGCGATCTATCGTGAGCAATGCCAGTGGGTTGAGCTCAGTGGAGTCCTTCTAGATCGAGTTGAGCACACTACAGATGTAAATACTCTGATCTCATTGCTTGGAGAAGCTGCGAAAATCTGTGAGGAAGAACTCGATGAGCAGGACCTCGCTTTCTCGATTCTACAGAGGGCATTCCGCGAGGATTACGCCCATGAGGAGACTTCAAGGGAACTTGAACGCCTGGCAACTTCGGCAGGGAAGTGGACGGAGCTACTGGCAGAGTACACCGAATCGGTCGGGGCACTTGAGCAAGAGGATGAAGTTAAGGCTTGCAATCTCTGGGTGAAAATCGGTCGTTGGTACGGTGAGCATTTGTCGAACATCGATTATGCGATTCACTCCGTACAGCGCTGTCTGAAACTGAACTCAGAGCACCTGGGCGCGTTGACTGCACTTGCTGACTTTCAGCGTATGCGTGGATCATGGGGCGAACTGGTTGAGACCCTCAATCGTCACGGTGCACTGGAAACCGATACTACACGCAAAGTGGAAGTTTACTTGTCATTGGCAGAACTCTTAGAGTCTCAGCTACAAGATGACAATCAGGCAATCACGGCCTACCAGGCAGCTCAAGCGGCCAATCCTCAATCGCTGGACGCACTCTCAGCTCTGGAACGTCTATATCGGCGTCACGAGATGTGGGAACCACTGATTGAAGTACTGGGTCAGATGTCGGCACTTCAAGAAGAAGAAGAAGGAGTTCGGCTCAAGCTTGAGATAGGTAAGTTGTGTGATGAACGTCTTCTCGATTCGGCGAAGGCGATTGATTCGTATCGTCAGGTTTTGGAAGTCGACGCATCAAATCAGCACGCTCTCCGCGCTCTCGAGGTCTTGTACGAGAAGACAGGCGAATCGGAAGCCTACCTCGATGTTCTGGAAGTGCAGCTTGATGTGTCTCCTTCTCCGGCGGAACAGATTTCTCTCTACGAGAGAATGTCTTGCGCTTGGGAGGAGCGCTTTGGCAAACTTGACAGAGCAGCCGAGTGTTACGAGAAAATCGTCGCACTGGATGAGCGAAACTTTGCTGCCTACGAAGAACTCGCAAGACTCTATCATCAAGAACAACGATGGGATTCGCTGGTAGATACCTACCGCAATCACATAATGGCAACCCAGGACCAGCATCAGCGCATCGCGCTCTACTGTGCCATGGGCTCAATCTATGCCGAACAGCTCAAAGACCACGATCGGGCGATTGAATCGTATACCGACGTGCTTACTTTTGATGCCGATGACTCTCGCGCGTTGGATGCGCTGGGCAGCTTGTACGAGCGAATCGAAGAATGGGACCGCGCAATTGATGTGATGTCTCAGCTTGTCCGAACTACAGACGACCAAGAACAAAAGACCGATTTGTATTACCGAATCGGTCGGATTACCTTGTCTCGTCTGGAGAACTCGGAGGACGCAGAGCAGCAGTTCCTCTACGCTCTTACAATAAACGAGGCGCATGTTCCTACGATGGAGGAACTGGTTAAGCTGTACTCGGCTCGCAATGATTGGCAGAAGGCTGCCGAGATGATGGTCCGGGCAGAGGGGTACACTGCGAATATGCTCGAGAAGGTGCGATTCCTTAACGATGCTGCGGAGATCTACCTTAGCCGACTGAACCAGGCGGACAACGCGAAGAGATACTTCGCTGCTGTGTTGGCATTGGACCCCGAGCATGTGGAAGCGGGCGAACCTTTGTCCGACCTTTACTTCGCAGATGAAGAGTGGGGCGCTCTTGGCCCGATTTTGGATATGCTTGTCAGGAAAGCACCACAACGGGACCTGAGTTCAGAAGAGCTAATGAAGCTCTACTACCGTACAGGGCGTTGTAGTGATGAGATTGGCAACAACGAACGCGCACTGGAATTCTACAAGGCGGCGTACGATATCGATCCTACCTACTTGCCGGTCTTGTCCGGTCGAGGAGACCTTCTCTACAAGATGCAGGATTGGGACGGCGCTGGTAAGATTTACCAGACCATCTTGGTTCAGCACAAAGACTCTCAGGACGAGGCACAGGTTGTCCGGACGTATTTCCGCTTGGGAATGGTTCGGCAGAACCTCGCAGAACGGCGCAAGGCTCTCAACATGTTTGAGAAGGCTTTGGAGATCGACGCTTCGCACCGCGAAACCTTGTTGGCAGTAATTGCCGTACAAACGGAGCAAGGTGAGTTTGAGGAAGTCGTTCAAGCCAAGAGAGGGTTGCTCACCACAGCCAATGAAGAGGAGCAGGTTGAGCTCTTAACGAGTATTGCCGACCTCTATTCGGACAAACTCAACAATCCACAGAAAGCAATATCGGCAGTGGTGGAGGCAATGGACCTCTTGCCAGATGACCGAACCTTGCTTCAGCGATTGGTTGGTTTGTACACAGCTACTGAAAGTTGGCAAAACCTTGTTCAGACCATCGAGAGGTTTGTTGCTCTCTCTACTGGCTTGACCAAGGGACAGTACTATCAGGCAGCAGGTGAGATTAGTCGTGACAAACTCAAGGCACACGATGATGCAATTGAGTTCTTCAACCAAGCACTCGATGCGTATTTCGAGACAGGTTCAGAGGGGATTCCTGAGAAGTTTCTGCGTCGAGCTCTGAAACCTTTCGAAGACATCGATAAACTTCTAACCTCCAAGCGGGATTGGCGAAACCAGGAACGGGCGTATCGCAAGATGATCAAGCGCTTGTCTCCAGACGACAAGCTTCGAATCGACCTCTTGGGAGCGTTGGGTGAAATCTATCGCTCTCGTCTCAAGGAATTCGAGAGTGCGATTGCGGCTTACGAGCTGGCTCAGTCTATCGACCCGGACAACAATCCGAGACGAGAGATATTGGCAGAACTCTATGTTATGGCTGGTCCTGACCAGGCGGACAAAGCTGTCGAGCAACACATGGAAATGCTCAAGATTGAGCCTTTCAAGTACGATAGCTACAAAGCACTTCGCCGTATCTACATGGATACACACCAGTACGACAAGACCTGGTGTATCTGCAATACGCTTGCTTTCTTGCAGAAGGCCGATGAGACAGAGGTTCAGTTTTACGAGCAGTACAAACCTCGAGGCTTTGTTAAAGCCAAAGAGCGGATGACAGAAGAGATTTGGCGCAAGGTGTATCATCCTGGCGACAATCCCTACATCGGTCATATCTTTGCCGCGATTTGGCAGGGAGCTGCGATGATTCACGCGTATACACACAAAGCCTTTGGCTTGCGTCGCAAAGATCGCCGAACCATCGAAACGGATCCATTGCAGTTCTCGAAGGTGTTTTATTACGCCGGACAAGTTCTGAACGTGCCTATGCCGGACGTGTACTTGCAACCGGACAAGCAGGGTGAGATTCAGATCGCCAATACCCACGAAAAAGGGCAACTCATGCCGTCTTTCGTCGTGTACTCGAACTTCTTACAGGGACGTTCCGAGAAGGAGATTGCATTTGGTGCGGCCAGGTGGCTCAGCTGTATGCGTCCCGATCACTATCTGAAACTGGCATTGCCGACCAACACGCAGCTAAAGACAGCATTCTTGTCCGCAGTTGTATTGGCAAAGCGGGACTTCCCAGTTCCACCTGATATGATAGCTGCAGTGCAACAGTACTTGCCAGAAATGCAAAAGCGGATTCAGCCGCAGAACCTTGAGCAGTTGGGAATGGTTGTGAATGCCTTCATCCAGAATGCTCCTGAGGTTGACTTGAGCAAGTGGTCAACCGCTGTAGATGCGACCGCTCACCGCGCTGGATTTGTCATCTGTGGTGATTTGGAAGTCGCAGCTCGAATGGTATCTGCCGAACCAGTCCTCGTTGGCGCACCTCAAGCGAAAGACAAGATCAAGGAGCTCGTGTTGTACTCGATCTCTGAAGATTACTTCTCTGTTCGCGCTCAGCTGGGAACGACAATCGGATAGTTATAAACAGTAGAAATCCTCGCCGATTGTGTGGCGAGGGGGTGCGAGTTTCGAATCGCAAAGACGCCTCAGAACAATCGCTCTGAGGCGTTTTCTACTTTCGGTGTAGAGCAAAGTAGAGTGAAGGCCAATCCAGAATCCGGTATTCCGAAGGTCCATTTCACTAAGAGTTTTACACCCTTCGTAAAATCCCTTGTAATATCGGCTAGTAATCCTCCTAGAGCGTAACCCCAATTAAAAAGCCCAAACAGGCTCCGAAAAAACGCTGCGAAAAGGTGGACTCGACCACGGAGGCGAAGCCGGAGAGGTGGCGGAGCGCATCGCGAAGCCCACCCCCGTGGG
>JAESTW010000047.1 GCA_016763395.1 Kofleriaceae bacterium | reverse complement strand
TATTCCCATAGGCTACAAGTTGTCCGCGCAGCAGATTGAAAAAGATATTGATGCCGCGTTAGAAGTCGGCGTCGACTACATCATCTTGGACGGGCGAGGCGGCGGTACCGGTGCAGCGCCAATCGTGTTTAGAGACAACATCAGCGTGCCAACCATTCCCGCCCTAGCTAGAGCACGAAGGCACCTAGACAAGCTCGAGCGGCCGGACATCACACTCGTTATCACCGGCGGACTGCGCAAGCCTGGCGACTTCATCAAGGCCCTCGCTCTCGGGGCCGACGCCATCGCCATCTCCAATGCTGCAATGCAGGCCATTGGATGTATCGCCATGCGCGCCTGTCACACCAACAACTGTCCGGTCGGCATAGCGACTCAGAAACCCGGACTAACCAGCCGCCTAGTCGTCGAGAAGTCAGCAAAGCAGCTACAAAACTTCTTCGAAGCCACCACCGAACTCATCTGCGTCATGGCCCGCGCCTGCGGACACGACCACATCTCCAAGTTCAACCTAGACGACCTGACGACCTTTAAGAAGGACATGGCCGAGTTGTCCGGTGTCGCCTTTGGTGGTGTGGGGTAGGGGACGAAGTACCGATTCTCAGATTCTCTGTGGATAAGTCTGTAAGTGCCTTGTTTTCCGAGGATTGGCCCGGCAAGTGAGGTTAAGAACCTAAGGGCTCACAAGTCTCTGCAAGGTCAACGCGGAAGGGTGTGCAAACTAGGTTTCGGCAGTACAGAGGATACTGACAACGATTGAACTGGTCGTCACAATCGTCACCTTCATCTCCGAGTTCTTGACACGTGCCGTCTACGCAGAGCCAGCCCTGGGTTCGGAGCCTGCCGGAGCCTGTGGAGAACCCTCGGTTGAAGCACGCCGCAAAACCCGAAGCAGAAGTGTCCGACAAGGCGAAGCGTAGACGATTTACGGGAGCCCAGACGGGAGTCCAGCTTGGGAGAGTAAGCGTCCCAAAGCAGACATTTGCGCCTTGAAACACGCCGCTATTCACCGCTACCTTTTAGTGTGAAAAGGGCCGAGGTGTGTGGCTTTTTCTGAACTCCCGCAACTTGGTGACATAGTCCCACTCTGACTGCTCGACCTCGTTGCGAATGAGCAGTGCGGGAACTGCTATAGGGCTGCCTTGGGCATCTACGGAAACCATGTGGAAGTATCCCTGACTGGCGTGCTCGCGGGATTTGGCAATGGCATCTTCCGAAAATAGATCGACCCGGACTGTAAGAGATGTTCTGCCGGTGAAAACCACTTCAGCAATCAGTTCTACCAAGTGGCCACTTTTAACCGGAACAAGAAAATCGATGTGCTCGGTGCTTGCCGTTACCATCATTTGGTTGGAAAAACGAGTGGCAGCTAGAAAGGCCGCACGATCCATCAAGTCCAATACTTTGCCGCCAAAGAGGGTTCCATAGTGATTGGTAGCGTTGGGGAAAATCATCTCCACCATGACGAGCGGCTGCGGGCGATGCGCTGAGCGCGGGGTACTTGCGATAGAATTCATTTGGGTCCTCCTCGGGAAGCAGAGCAAGTGGGCGATCGGGCTAGCAGACAGAAGGCCTGGATACCGTTGCGGGACAGCGCCGGAATTTCACCGGACTTCAGCACACACTTACATTGTTGAATGAGCAACGTTTGTAAGGGAGGTATTGGCAGCTGTCAACTGATTGAGGTTTTGAGTTGAAGCCTGCGCAGGAATTTCTGGGAGGGAAGCTGCTTCCTTGGTATCGGATAGTCACCGCCGAGAGAAGTCGGCCAACTCGACCTGGAAGCTGCAAGTTATTCACAGAGAATCTGAGAATCGGTACTTCGTCCCCACCTTACTCCCCACCTTACTCTTCGTTCCCAACCTACTCCCCGTGCCGGCCGGCGCCTTTGTGAAAACGTTTGGCGCCTGTTTGTGCCTCGGCAAGGGTTGCCCGGCCGGATTCGAATTCGGAGCGGAGGGCGTCGCTGTCGGATTGTCCCCATTGCGCGTACACGCTTTGTCTGTCGGCGAGTAGTGCGCCTTGCGGAAAGGCGCTAATCTGCTTTGCGAGTTTCTCTGCTTCAGCGCGTGCTTGTCCGGGTGGGACGATTTTTGTCACTAGGCCCATCTGTAGTGCTTCCTCTGCGCCGACTTCACGTCCGGTCAGAATTAGATCGAGTGCTCTACCGGTGCCGATAATTCGTGGCAGTCGGTAGGTGCCGCCATCAATTAGTGGAACGCCAAATCGGCGGCAAAACACGCCCAGGGTTGCGTCTTCTGCCATTATTCTCAGATCGCACCACAAGGCGAGCTCGAGTCCGCCGGCAACGGCGTATCCTTCGATACCTGCTATCACTGGTTTGCTGAGTTGTATGCGGGTTGGTCCCATGGGGCCTGGGCCGTCCGCTTCGCAACGGTTTCCTTCGCCTGTGGCAAAGGCTTTTAGGTCAGCGCCTGCACAGAAGTTCCCACCTTCGCCATGTAGTACCGCCGCCAAGATTTGAGGATTGTTCTCAATACCAACAAAGGCCGAGTGTAGTTGCTCGGCGGTGTCTCGATCGACCGCGTTGCGGCTCTTCGGACGATTGATCGAAACGGTGCAAACCGGACCGCAGTTTTCTGTTCTGACCTTGTTCATGGGATTCGAATTCTAGCGCTGATTCCAGAGCAAGGCGACCTTTGTTACCTCGATGTCCGACTTTCGCGGGTGCAATTCTTTGGTGGTAATCGGATAGTCATCGATCAAGGACAGTTCAGAGGCCTCCAGGATCGCGTATTGGAAATCCGATTCGAGCTCTTGCAGCTGGGTTTCCAGTTCCGCGACTTTGTCTTTGGCGCGGACTACGTCATTCGATTCCTTCTTGATCTTGGATGCGCGTTTGATGGTACTGCCAGCACGGCTCACGTTGCCTATACTTACCATCTTTCGTCCGAAGAGGGCGCCGAGTAGTGTCGTTCCTGCGGACAATGCAGCGCCGGTTTTGGCCTGGCTCAACTGGCTCTCCTGAGTCTCTAACTTGATTTCTGCCCGCTCCGCTTTGTTGTGCAAAGCCGTGAGCTTCTTGCCGAACTTGGCGCGTAATTTTTCGACCTTGATATCTCGTTTTTCCCGCGCGACATCTCGGACACGGACACGAAAATCGACTTCATCTTCGCCCATGTGCGAGATGAGTTTGAGTTTTGTGCATTTGAAGAGAGTCAAGGTGCAGCTCTTGTAGACATGCGTTTTGAGCTTCTTGCCCCAGGCGGCGTAGCTTTTGGGGCGCAAGGCGAAGGCGGGCAAGCCCTGATAGCCACCATTGTCCGACTCTCGGCCTGATAGTGACGGAGCTTTGACAGCGATGTCAGAGTCTGTCCACGGATTGGAGCGGCTTTCGTCATCAAGAGGGGCTCTGAGGTAGACGGTGACCCATTCGTCGAGGTCTTGCCTTGCCAACGTGTAGTGCAATTCAACGCTGCCAAAGACTTCGGGATGATACGTAGCTGCGCTACCGCCGGTATTGGGCGCGGAAGTGAAATATTCTTCGATTTCGGGTGGTAGGTCCGGATGTCGTCCGACGGTGTCCTCCGTGGCAAGAGGCTGCGCGGCCAGTTCCGTGGAACTCGGGGGCAGCGGAACCGAGCTACGAGCGTTTTCTCTGTCGGCGGTCCGCCCGCTACGAGCGTTTTGGGGCCCAGCCTTTCCTTGCTTGGCCGCTCGTGCCGTGTCCGGATCCAGCTTGGGAGTCAGCGCCCGAATGTGGTCACGAGTCAGCGGACCTCGAAGGTAGGAGAGTGCCCAGCGCGTCTTAAAGCTAACCTGCGCATTCTCGTGTACGTTGTTCATAATGAACACTCGAGAGTCCAACCCTGCTATCAAGGCTGTCATTTTTGCTCGGCTGAATTTCTGTCCGGATGCGGTAGCAGCGCCCTCCAGCCCGTCGACCACCCGCGCTACGTCGCGCTCAGTCTGCAGACGTCCGATGAACCATGTGCCGGTGTTGGACAGCCCTTTGTAGTCCAGATCAACCGGGTTTTGCGTCGCCAGAACAACTCCGAGCCCGTACGCCCTCGCTTGCTTGAGCAGGGTGAGCATCGGCTTTTTCGATGGAGGATTGGCAACCGGCGGAAAGAAGCCAAAGACCTCGTCCATGTAGAGCAGGGCGCGCAGACTGCTGGTCCCGGATTGAGAACGCATCCAGCTGACCATCTCACCGAGCAAGATCGTCACAAAGAACATGCGCTCGCTCTCGCTCAGGTGGGCGATATTGATAATCGATATCCGCGCTTTGCCCTTGTCAGTCCACAAGAGCTTTTTAATGTTGAGAGGCTCTCCTTCGAGCCAGCCGGCAAATGCGGGTGAGGCAAGCAACCCGTTGATGCTCATAGCCAACTCACTGCGCTCTTTGGATGGATAGAATAGTTCTAAGTCCATCACTCCAACTCGCTCAAAGGGCGGGGTCTGGATTGCGCGAATCATTCCGGCCAGGTCGAGAGATTCACCCTTTGTCCAAGCTGCTAACAATATCGTGGAAACTAGAATGTGTTCTTTGGAACGCAGCGGGTCGATACTGATACCCAGAAGAGCGAGAAGCCCGGACGCTGAACTCGAGACTTGCTCCCGCAATGCTTCGCTGTCTCGAATTACTTCAGCAGGCGGCGGATCAAATGAGCGAAGAACCGTGATATTCCGTCCGGCGTTGCTTCCTGGTGTGTAGATGCAAACTTCTGCTGCATTGCGGAGCTTGGCGATACGTTCCGGACCTTGCCCCCACTTTGCCAGACCATTGCGCCACAGTTTCGCAGTCGCTTCTGCGCTCTCCTCAATCGTTTGCGCTTTGCGGGTGGCGTCGGCAGGATCGATCCATGGCTTAAACTCCTCGGCACTTAGTCCGGGAAAGGTGAGTGCGAGGTTGCCCAGATCGCCCTTCGGGTCGATGGCAATGGCGGGAATACCGTCGATAGCCGCTTCTTCCAAGAGAGAGATACACAGTCCGGTTTTTCCGCTGCCGGTCATTCCCAAGCATACAGCGTGGGTTGTTAGATCTTTGGAGTCGTAAAGCAGTGGCGCGTCGGTTGTTTCTCCCTTCTTGTGATCAAAGAGTCGTCCGAGATAAAAGGCACCAAGTTTTTCGTAGTCCATATACTTCAATACTTCAAAGAAATGCACGGTATCGGGCAACGCTGGGTGCGGTCAATAGACATTGAGAGTAAGCTCTCGAGATGAGTCGTTGGGATTGGATAGAGGGAGTCAAGGCCGAGACTCCCACCCGAGTTGCCGTACGAGAACTGTGCAAGGTGATGGCGAAGGAGCTCTCTGCTTGGCCGCCCGAGTTGGAGTGGAACGAGTCCCAGCAATCACAGAGCGCGAAACGACTTTTCGATGCAGAAGGAAACGTACACACACCGTCGAGTAGTGCGGTTGGCGAGGCGGCAAAACGATTGGATTGGGAGTTTAGTCGCGCAATGGACGCCATCGATTACTACCAGCGAAACCGTGTTCTTGAGAAGTCGTGCGAAGGACCAGAGGATTGCTTAGCCAGTGAGTTTTTGTTCGAGTACCTACGTGAAGGACTCTTCTCGCTAATGGAAAGAACCGAGGGCAGGGTTCGGCGAGCGGACATCTTAGAAGGGTTGCCAGAGATGAAAATCCTATTGCAGCAAATATTTGGCGCATGAGTGAGCTGTTCGTATCTATCTGATATTCATGTCTTTCCTTGTGTTAGGCAAAGCCGAAGAAGAGGGTAACGAGATAATCACAAGTTTGTGTGCGCCGGTCTGGGTGTAGTCGCGTTTTCCAATTGACAGGGAAACACAGCACTCAAATCAAATAGGAAAACACAAATGACACACCAAAACTCATCACGAACCACACTCTCTTTTGTACTTGCTGGCATGCTTGCCATCTTCGCGGGGCTGTCCGCGACGCCTACGAGCGCCGAAGCTTGCGGAGACTACTCTAGCTTTCAGACCGACGAAGAACTAGTAGAATCGGCGATTCGGACGCATGTTTATTACACGGGGCTAGATACCCATCGCAATACGTTCTTTGCGGCAAACTGGGACTCGGACAGCCGGGTGAAACACATGAATAACTTCGTTGCCGATTCCGTACGAGTTAGGGGCGAGAGAGCGACTGCGATACTCCGGCGAGTGTCCGATGGCCGACTGCAAAGGGTGACACTCAAGCTCATCGGGCGAACCTGGGAAGTTGTCAACGTTCGAAATCGCGGGCGCAAGCAGCTTGCGGGTAGACGAGCATAGTTCACTCACGGCTTGCGGGTAGACGAGCCTAGCCTCATTGACGGCTAGAGCCTATTGGCGGCCTGGCCTCACCCTCAATCGCGGCTAGAACTCAGAATTCGGCTGGTACTCAGATCTAGGTTGGACTCAATCAGCCGCATTAGGCTGGCAAAATCGCTGGCTTCGAGTTTCAGCTCGCTACTCAGCAATGTCTTGGTTTGAGCAAAGAGGTCTTGCCGCGCCTTGGCTAGCCAGCGCACGATGGTGGCTCTGTGGACATCGTAGATCACTGCGAGTTTTTCTAGGGTTACTTTCTCGAGCAGGTGCAGTCGGAGAAGATTTCGATCACGACTGCTGAGCGTGGCAACCGCGCGCTCAAAGCAGCTTTTGAAGGCGCTTCGGTATTGTTGTTTGATGTAGTGCAGTCCGAGATCGGTTTCGGGGGAGGCAATGCCCAGTAGCTTTTCTTCTCCGACTTCGGGCTTTTGCTTGCGAGAAATACTGATAGCGATACGTGTTGCAACCACCTGTACCATCCCGGCGAGTTTTCCTCGACCCGCATAGCTGGCGATTTTGGGCGGATCCGTTTCACTGCCAACGAGAAGTTTGAACCGGACTTGTTGCGCAATTTCGTCTAGCGCTGAAGGAGAGAGTTTCATGTGGGAAAGCATTCGAGGAATTCGGCCAATGTATTCAGCGTCAAAGGCGCGCAGTGCCTCTTGCTCTCCAGCGGCACACGCATGGCCTAAGAAGATCGCTGGCGCGAGCTTCGTGTCCATGGCAAGAATGGACTTAGCATCGTGGTCTTGGGCCAGGCACGCGACAAAGTGCGGGCGCGACATTTGCAGAAGTGGCCAAGCTTGCTCGGCACAATGGCAGAGAGAGGCCAGCGCGGATTCTAGCGACACAGAATCCACTATAGACATTGATGCTGTCTCTTCACTGGGTACTTTTTTTGCTTGGCCGTCCGGCGGCTGGGGAGTGGAGTCCTGGAGCGCGCGTTTGCGTCGCTCGGCTAGAAAACTGGTGCTGAGAGAGTCTGAAGTCATCGCTGGTGACGAGAGCATAGCGTGGAGGAGCCAAGCTTGGTACCCTTAGAACTCCTGACTATGGAGAGTTGTCTAGAAGACGAATTGGTCTATGACTTTGTGTCTGGACAACTTACACCCGATGCTCGGAGCCAAGTGGACGGGCATTTGGACGATTGTGACGAGTGCCGGACTTTGGTTGCAGACATCGCCCGGAGCACCGAGGGCGAGCATTCAGAGTCCGCTAGCGCGGCCGAGTCCGAAGATAGGGTAGCGCTGGCTCGTGGGGCGTTGGTCGGACGCTATGTCTTGGTGGATGTGCTCGGCCAGGGAGCGATGGGCATCGTGTTTGCTGGTTACGATCCAGCTCTTCACCGAAAGGCGGCGATCAAACTTTTGCACGTGGGCGTCTCGGACGAGTCGGGGCATGCGCAAGAGAGGCTTCTGCGGGAAGCACAGGCAATGGCCAGGCTATCGCATCCCAATGTCGTTACAATCTACGAAGTGGGCCGGGTCGACGAGGCGGTGTACCTGGCGATGGAACTAGTTCCTGGTGACACTCTCGGCGTGTGGCTAGCGGCGCCCGATCGTTCTCTCGAAGAAGTTCAAAACGCTTTCGGACAAGCGGCAATGGGACTTCAGGCAGCACACGAAGCGGGACTCGTTCACCGAGATTTTAAGCCGGACAATGTGCTCGTGTCCGTGAGTGGCCGAGTACAGGTTACAGATTTCGGACTGGCCCGAGGCGATGACTCGGTGGCTGAGACAATACGGGAGAGTTCGGTGGCCGCCGCTGCTGTCGATATTGAAAAACTGAGCAAAACGATTACGCAACTGGGCACGATCCTTGGCACACCTCTCTATATGGCGCCAGAGCAATTGCGCGGTGGAGTTGCCACGACCTTGTCCGACCAGTACGCGTTCTGTGTTGCCTACTACGAGGCGCTCTATGGCCGCCGCCCATTCTCGGGGAGCAGCCTCTCCGAATTGCTTTCGTCCGCGCTTGACGATGAAATCACCACAACGAGTGCTCGCTACTCCATCTCCAATCAATTGCACGCTATCCTTGTCCGGGGACTCGCGCCGCGGGAGCAAGATCGCTTTGCATCAATGGCCGAGCTGCTACTGGCTCTAGCCGAGCTAAACCGGCCAAAGCGAAGAGGCTTGATTGGCGCAGCGGTGGCTCTGTGCCTTGTGGGAATTGTCGGTGGGTATCTCGTTTCTGCCAGTGGTAGTGATGCCCAGGTGGTGGCGCCATGCCAAGGGGCTGAGGCGCAATTTGATCAAGTATGGACTGCCGAGAAGCGAGAGCAGTTGAAGACTGCATTGGCCAGCCCACGGAAAAATGAGTCGAATGTGGCGATGTTGGTAGATAGCGAGTTTGGTCGTTGGCGAGGACAGTGGATTTCTCAGCACCGGACAACCTGTGAAGCAACTCGCGTGAGCGGAGAGCAGAGCGAGGCACTACTCGATCTTAAAATGGGCTGTCTGACGAAGAGTCTAGCGAATTTTTCGGTGCTGTCGTCTGAAGTCGCAATGCTCCAGAGGGGGGATGTCGTTGATGCTGCGGATGTCATCAATGCGCTCCCGGACATCTCGGTTTGTTTGGATTCAGAATCACTAGCGTCTCGGACGCCGCCGAAGCCAGAGCAGCGAGAGGAAATAGCTGAACTTGAGGGCGGTATTGACCAGGCGTCAGCGCTACTCTCTCTAGGAAAGCCCGCACTGGCGGACAAACTGGCTGCCGAGTTACACCAGCGTGCTCTGTCCACCGGTTATGAGCCCTTGATTGGGAGTACCGCTCTTATCAGTGCTCGAGCACAGCGGGAGTTAGGAACACTTAAGGACGCACAGGACTCAATTGACAGGGCAATACTGTCCGCTGTCAGCTCCGGTAG
>JAESTW010000507.1 GCA_016763395.1 Kofleriaceae bacterium | reverse complement strand
GAGATGGAAGAAGCAGTAGATATTATCACCATGGGCGAAGGGCCTTCCGCTGCCATCGGTCCCAAAAACTTTTGGCGCATCCTACTTCGTTTGGGACAACTCTACGGGACCCGAAACCATCCCAAGCGAGCAGTGAAAATCGCTGAACATGCAGCGCGTTTGGCTGAGTCTACGGGGAATCGAGTTGGGGCGGCACGTGCCTATGCAACTCTCGCCGGCCTCTACGAGAATATTGGAGACCATAAAGGGGCTCGAGAGTTTCGCCGGAAGGCGATCGAGGGCATGCGAGAGTTGGGAGATCGGCGTTCCACTGCAGAGTTACTCTTGGCTGGTAGTCAACCAACCAAGACAATTCACCGCATTACGCCCGAAAGCCTCCGGGAAGCGCGTTTGCTGGCCGAAGAAGTCGGTTGGGACGAGGGTGTGCGACGGGCACAACGAGCAAGTTTGAACGAGTAAGTTTGAACGAGTAAGTTTGATTTCCTAATGATTGGGGGCTATCACACCGAAATTGAATGCGCCCTTAGGCCGTGGAAGCTCTCAAGACATGCATTTTGCGGGATTGTGCAAGCTAGATCCGAAAAACTCCAGCTCTGGTAATGCAGCTTACTGAGTGTCTTGGCGCAAGGCACGTTACAATCGTCTCTTGACGGGTACCGTACTACTATTGCGCGCGGGCTTTGAGCCTGATGACACTTGGGCCGCAGAGCTTGAAGAGTTCGGCTACTGCGTATTGTACGCAGAGGATGTTGCCCAGGCGCGGGTTCATCTTCATTACGGTGAAGTGGACATCGTGTTAGTCGACTCTTCAGACCAGAGTGCGATTCTCGATATCGAGCGCAGCGAATTTGTTGCAAGCTTGTCCGAGATGGCTGTAGTGCCCCGGATATGTGTCTCTGGTAACACTGTCGATTCTGTTTACAGCGTACTTCTGTCCGAGCCCCAGATCTGCGAAACGACGAGCGAAACTGTTTCTCCAACGTTGCAGTCGCTGCCCCCTACGGCGCTGAGAAGTTCATCGGTGCCCGCCCGCTAAGGGCTTGTCCGGCGACACGATGACTTCGTACTACTTCCATCTTTTGTTGATGGATTTACGCTGTCCTTTTTTTAGCCTTAGTGGAAAGCTTTCCTTCTTGCCCAATCCAGAGTTTCGAAGGACAACGTTGTGCTTTCCATGTCGTAGCGAAATGGTCTGTGGAGTTTGTCCGTAGTTCTTCCCATCGATTTCGATGGTGGCCCATGGTTCCACTCGGATTGTGAGCCGTGCGGGGTTGGCCTCGGTCTCGGTCTCGCTGCTTCCCTTGTCGTCCCTGGTTTTTATCCGGCCAGCGTCAGCTTCAGTGACGTCACCATCTGCTGTTTCCACGCTACCGGCATCTAAACCGGGCACGCCACGGGCTACTAGGCTGGACTTCGGAACGGCAGCATCGTGCTCAATTGTCAATGGTACCGCCTCGCCCGGCCTTGCATCAGCTTGCTCCACTACCACCAATTCCGGCTGCCTTTCGCTAACCTTGTTTTGGCTCTGCGACAGAAAGAATGCTGAGAGTGCGCCGGCGGTGGCGATGAGCAGGCCGGAGAAGAGTATCAATCGCGTCCGGTTTGGGCGAGCTTCGGGCTCGTCGATTATCGTGTTTTCACCAGTAGGGTTGGCCGTAAAGGTTCGCTTTACTTCTAAGACCGGACGAGCACCTGAGCCGATCGGACGAGCACCTGAGCCGAATTGAGCCTCACCGACACTAGCGGCATTTCCTGCCGTCGCGTTTAGCCGCGCAGCTTTGGCCGAGGGAGTTGCCTCCAGGGTTACGGCTGCAGCGACGATATCCGCCGCGGAGTCTGTCCGACTCGCAAGGTCCCCCAAGTCGTAGCTGGCGCTAAAACCAGAACTTGAGGACGATGAGTTGAGCCGAGCGACACGTTTGGGGATGCGATCGGCGAAGCGTTCTCCCAATACGGTTTCAAGTTGCGAACGTCCTCGCGGCGCGGCTGAACAGTCGTTGAGTGCGTCCATGGCATCCCGAGCTCTACTGTATCGATGTTCGCGATCTCGCTCGAGAAGGCGCATCACGATGTTATCGAGATCTGGCGGGACTTGGTCATTGAGGGCGCTGGGCCTTGGAATGGGCTGGGTTAGAAGCCGGGAAAGAGTTGCAGCCTCAGTTTCTCCGACAAAGAGTTTTTGTCCGGTCAGTATTTCGTGCAGAACAATTCCAAGTGCGGATAAATCGGAGCGTCCATCCAGGGCGTGGCCGTGCACTTGTTCGGGGCTCATATAAGAGACTTTTCCCTTTAGAGAGCCAGAGCGCGATACCAGACTTCTCTCAATTACTTTGGCAATACCAAAATCAACCACCTTTACAACGCCTTGCCAACCGAGCATGATGTTGTGAGGCGAAATATCCCGGTGAACGATGGTAGCGCGTTTCCCACCGGAATCGACAAGCTCGTGAGCGTAGTCGAGCCCGCGCAAAACCTCAGTAGCGATAAAGACACATACAGCAACGGGAATTCGTCCGGATTGAGTCAGTTGCCGTAAGTCGATTCCCTCGATCAACTCCATGACCAGATAGAAACGACCTTGTGAGTCTCTGTCAAAGTCTATGGTCTGTACGATATTGGCGTGGATAAGCTGAGCTGCGATACGCGCTTCATCAATAAAGAGCTTGCCAAAGGTTTTGTCGCGGGACACGCTCTTTTTGATTTGCTTGATTGCGACCGGGCGAGAAAATCCCTCGACGCCATGAGTCGTCGCACGAAAAACGTCCGCCATCCCACCGCCACCAATACGCTCACCGAGCTTATATTTTTCGCCCAACTCGGACATCGACCTCAGTATATCGATGCTTTTCTACTGTGCCAAATTCTTGTACGATGATTTACCCCAGTATCGGGAGTCGGGATGATTTTGCCGCTAATTCCGCTTCTATGGCGTCTAAGGCGGTGACCAACTCCTCGCCGAAGATCGCCAATAGGTCGGGTCGTCCTACCTGATAGACCGTCGGTGTATTGGCTTCAAAGGCGCAGGAGTAGTCCGCGTAGTCGTCTGACATCACGATGGACTCGTCGTCGTAGGACATCGGGAAGAGGCGGCAGACGTGGGGTTTGATGCCGTGGAAATCCCAGTCTCCTTCAATCGAGGCTCGGTGAATACTACAACCGCGTTTGTCGTGGCTGAGAAAGAGACATCCTGTCCCGTGGATTTTTGTTCGCACGTAACGGCCGGACGGAAAATCGACATCTTCTTTTTCTTCGCTGTCAAACCAAGGTAAATCGCGAACATCCTCGTTGAGAATAGTTCGTATTTGCTCCGCGTGCTTCAAAATCCCATCTCGCTCGCCCAAATCGACATCGACTCCATACTGGCAGCAGGCGTCGAGTTGCAGTTGGTTATCTTCGTTTCGCTTGCGGCACTGATGGGTCATGCAGTCCGGCGATAACTTGGCGAAGAAAATATCTCGTTGCACTTTTTTGAAACGAGAATGCTCTATTGCGAGGTATTCGGGCACGGCGCGACACTATCAAAGCTTTGCGTTGGCCGTGAATGTTTCCCTATCTTATGAAGTTCAGCCTTAGGGATTGCAACAAGCAACCCATCGGGATTGCGCACAGCCAGCAGCAGTATCGGGCTGACTAACTACCCCGGAAATGTTTCCAACGGAGTTAACCTCGAGATATTTGGCTCCCTGGTTCTGATCTTGAGTTTGGTAGGTCCATGGGATACTGCCAGTCCGCGGATCAGAACACTGCAGCGCGCCGTTTGCTGTTGTGTCGAGGGCAAACCAGCTCGTAACCACTGTGCCGGCACTATCAACCGCATTGGCAAGCTCGCCTTGGCCCTGGGCAGTTAGTAAGTCAGAAGGGGTGCATACCTTGGCGGCCTGCGAGCTAAAGATCGTCTGGCAAGCCGAGTCTGCGCCCACAACTCCCGGCGTCGCGCCATAACTCCACAGCCCCTTTGTTGGGCCGGGTAGGGATCCGAGATATCGGACAGCCGGTGCACAAACTCCAGCAGAGCAAGTGGTGCCAGCGCAGCTTGTCCCGGAGTCGCCGCCAGCACAAGTTCCCGCTGCGCCGCAGAAATTGGCATCCGTTTGTGGATCAATACAGGTGTCGTCACACAACACTTGTCCAGGATCGCATCGGTCAACACAGGCACCTTGCGCGCATGCTTGGCCGGTATCGCAGGTGTTGCTGCAAGAACCGCAAAAGCTAGGATCAATGTCTGTATCGACACAAGTTCCGCTACAGCTTACTTCGTTTGGGTTGTCACAAGTGGCCGCGCCGTTGCCAGCATCGACGCTACTTCCCCCTACTTCACAGGACCCTGTTGAACCATCTTTGCAAATGGTTTGGTTGCAAGCCGCAAAGCTCAGGCTTGCCAGAAGTCCAACGAATGTAAGTGAAAGAGTACGCATGCGGTATTGTAATGCATAGAGCGATCCAATTGTTGGCTGGAGACTTCCAGTAATACGGATCTCTAAGGCACTGTAATCAGCGGGATGCGCTGATGCGTACTTAGGCACACTGAGACCAATTCAACTCATCACTGGGGTTTGCCGAGCCATTGAGGTCAGGGGACGACAAATTCCTTTGAGCGGCCCAAGCCGAGTAAGAAGAGTCTCAGGTTGGCTTTGTCTTCGAATTGCAGGTCATCAAACTCTTCTCTTGCGAAGGCAGCTTCCCCGTCGTGAGCCATGATCGCAGCGCTCACCGTCGGCGCCCGTCCGTCGTAAAAATAGGGAGAGGACTCGCCCAATCCCCATAGGCGTCGGGTCAAAAACTCGTTGTCGCCGATTTGTCCATGGTCAGACTTTTCCTGAGCCTTACCGCCCGCACGTTCACCCAAGTCGTGACGTTTCATGTCGCTAAAGAGCCAAACGGGATAGCCTTTGTGGGATTCGCTGTATTGCAGCCTTGGGTGTCGACCTTCTTTGCTCAAGTCGATGCTGTAGGTCTTTCCTGTTGTCCGGCTTGTTGTTTTGAATGTCGGATCGCTCAGAACCAAGACTGGGGAGTGGCAAATTGCACATCCGATGTTTTCGAAGATCTCTTGCCCGGCAAGAAAGCGTTCTTCGAACCGCTTGGGTGCTAGATTGGCGATTCCCGGACTCAAGGCCGTCGCGTCCGGTTCCTCTTCTGGAGTAACGAGTATAGGCATCGGCAGAGAAGCTAAATACAGTACGAGCGAGGTGAGCTGTCCGGATGTGAACTCGTTGGTTACGCCATCGTTGTCCGGATCTTGTGCGGGGCCGGTGCCGATGTCTCGAGGTGTGGCCATCTTCGCATTGACGAGCAACAGGTCTTCACTTTGAATGCCCAAATGGACTTGGGTGGACGTCATTGCGAACTGGCGAATTGTCGCGAACTCTCCGCGCCAGCCAAACGCTTTGATCACCAAGTCAGAATCTACACCGCTAAGTTCAGAGGTGTCTATCTCGCCATTGGATTCGACTGTGATGTTGCCAAAGAGAATGCCTTTACTGGTCAGTTTTACTTCTTGTGTCTTGCCCGATTTTTGGGCCTTGTCGACTGCTGCTGCACGCTGTGTTTGTAACTCCGCGCTCATTTCCTGAGCGAGTGCTTGCACGACACCACTGCCCAAGAGTGAAGGAGGATTGCGCGCTTCACTGGTATAGGTGTTTATCCCATCGCCGTTGATCATGCTGTTGTCTTGCAGAGCGCCAGCGCCCGCCTCGCCGCCTCGCCAATGGCACGAGACGCAGGCTATTGTTTCTGGGCCGCCAAATGATCCTTTGTGTACTCGGCGAAAGGGGTCGGGACGGGACTTGGCATCCGTACTGCCCAATCCGTCGGCGAAGCTATATTCGTGTTCAAAGAGTAAGCGGCCCACAACACGCAATTGTTCAAAACAGAGAGCGCCGCGGTCAATCTTTGATTGTTGGACGAATTCCCTGCTTGTTCGCATGAAGTAGCCTGGATCGAGTGCCTCTTGGTAGCGCAGCATTCGGGTTGTCTCGGCGTGTACAAATGCCTGCTGTGCGGCGGAGAACCCGATACCGGACTGATTGGTGGCATAGAGCTCGTCACAGTTGAGTGAAAACTGCGGCTCCGGCGATTTGCAAGCAGCAATTGCCGTGAGCAGTGCCGCTGTGAGCAGTGCTCGCGCGCCATATCTCTGCATCTTAGGGAACGACAAGTTTTGGCTTTCTGTCGAGAGACAAGAGAAATACCAGGAGTGCATCCCGCTCGCTTTTGTCGAGTGCTTGGTATGATTCTCGGACTACCAGGGCGTCACCGCCGTGCCAGACAATCGCATCATGTACGGTAGGTGCCCTGCCGTCGTGAAGGAAGGGGGCGGTGTCCGAGAGTCCCCACAAGGGTCGAGTGAGAAATACCGATTTGGGCAGGTGGCCCTGCTTGTATCCAGAATCCAGCTTTTCTCCCATGTCGTAACGCTTCAGATCGCTAAACAGATTGACTTGGTAGCCATTGTCGCCATTGGGTTGGATTTTGGGTTCATCGCCATCGTGCGCGACATCTATTAAAATTGGCGCTCGCTGCGTGAAGCGCTCGTCTTTGGGCACTAGCCGCAATACAGGGTCATTTAGGGTAAGGCTCGGTTTGTGGCAGTCTGCACATCCGATAGAGGAGAAGAGCAGCTTGCCGCGGTCGAATCGCTTGGCCAGCTCAGGATCGCTCGGCCGTCGGACAACAGGGACCTCCAGTTGCGACAAGTACGCGACCATACTGGTGAGCATGCCCGAATCGATTTCAATATGTTGGTTGTCTCGATCGGTGTCAAACCAAATTCCATTGCCGTAGTTCTTGGTGTCGAGTTTTCCATCCCGCATCTGTTGTTGCTCGTAGCCGGACATCATTCCCAGATGAATGCGAAACGACTCTTGGGACATTGCGCGGATTGAGGCTTGGTGCCCTTTCCAGCCAAAAGGTCGGACAACCAAGTCCGGATCGATACCTGCGACATTCGAGGTGTCAACGGTGCCGTCCGAACCGACGAGAAGTGTTCCGAACCTAACCCCTTTGGCGAGCAGGGGAATTGTCTGTGGTTTGTCCTCAAGCTTGGCTCGGGCAATCCCCTGTTCTCGCTGTTGAACCAGAATTCCGGACATCTCTCTGGCCAAAGCTTCAATTGGCCCAAGCCCCAGTACATGGGGAGCATTGCGCTCATCCGCAGTATTGGCGTTTTTTCCATTTCCCCGCAGGAATGCGTTCTGGGTGTTCATGCCAGCACCGTCCGGTCCACCTTTGGAGTGACAGGTCGCGCAACTGTACGAGTCGGGACCGCCAAAATCGCTTTTGTGGACTCTGCGCATGTTTGGGGCTGGCAAGTTCCCAGCGCGAATTCCAGGTACTCCTGCTAGCGCGTTTCCAAGACCATTTTCGAGGCGGAAGGCATACTCAAAAAGCTCGTCTCCCTTGAGAAACAACTCTTCCGGGCTGGGCTTGAGCTCGTCGATAGCAAACTGCGAAAAAGTCGCATGTTCGATAAGTTCACCCGGATCAATCGCGTCGAAATCTCTATCAAATTTTGAGCCACGTTTGGTCTCCAGAGCGTCGTCAATCTGCTCTAGTAGCTCTGCTTCGTCCGGGATATCGAGGTTTGTAGGAACGAAGGGAAGTGGGGTTGGACGAGTAATCGTCGCTGGAGAAGAGTCTCCACAGCCGAAAGCCAAAGTTGCCAAAACAGGTGCAACCATGATGATGCGCCGAAGCAAGGAGTGAAATTGGGGAGGCATTGTGCGTTAGGGCGCAGCTACGAGAACCAAGCTTCGGAGGCGAGACCAGATTCTCATCTAGAGTTTCCACTAGTGTAACGCGCGCTGAGATTGGCGTCGCCTCTGGCTAAGCCAATCCCGGACGTTGACGTGAATCGTTAAGGATTGCAGCAGGCGACGTTGCGTAATTGCGAACATCCTTGGGCAAGGGCAGGCTGGTTGACTACTTGCGAAATTGCACCCAGTGTAGTGACAGTGACGTACTGGGCTCCTTCGCCTAAGTGAGCCGTCTCATAGGTCCATGAAAGATTGGTATTTGACAAAAGTGGGTCGATACACTGCAATTGAAGTAGATTGGAGGCTGGATTAACAGAGAACCAGCTTTCTACAGGGATGCCTGCACTATCAACAGGATTGGTCAACTCGCCTTGGGATTGTGCTATTAGCAAATCGGCTTGAGTACAAATCGTTGCAGCCGGTGCAGCGAATAGTGTCCGACATGCTGCCTCGGCACCTGGAACGCCGCGGATTTGGTTGTACTCCCATAGGCCAGTGCTAACAGGCAGACTGCCAATGTACTTAACCGTAGTAATCGCAGTGCAAACACCGCTCACGCACATGTCGTCCTGAGCGCAGCTTTCGCCAGCACCGGCGCCAGTACAAGTTCCCGTTGCGCCACAGTAATCAGAATTTGTCTGCGGATTGATACAGCTTCGACTTCCCGAACCGTCGATCGCATCGTCGCCACAAAGTACCTCACCACCAGCGCAGGCATCGACACAAGCGCCGTCCGAACAGCCTTGTCCGGTATCGCAGGTGTTATCGCAAGAACCACAATAGTTGGCGTTGATGTCGGTATCTACACACACACCACTGCAGCTGAGTTCATTGGGGTTATCGCACCCACCAGTAGAATCGTTGGCATCAGCTTGAACCGAGCTTGGCGAGCAGTTTCCAGATCCATCTGGACAGACAACCTGCTCACAGGCGCCAAGGCCGAGGCTGGCGATCGCTCCCAAAATCATAATGCTGATGTGTTTCATGACTTTCGTCACTGCACACGGTGAGCCAAGGAAGAATCGGCGTTTTGGGCCGTTTCGGCCGCAAATGGGCTCGATACGAGCGGGATATGTTGCGTTGACGACGACATTGGGGACAATTTGCCGCGGCAATCAACTCGGAAGGCAACGGCAGACCCGGCCCCAAACTTAGATGTCCTCGGCGTAACTAGCACCCCACCTCAGCGGCGGAAATCGAGTTGGAGGTCGAGCCAGAAGTTACTTCCGGCTTTTCTCTATTGCGTCATAGGCAGTAGAGATCTTCACAGCGAGGCGTGT
>JAESTW010000046.1 GCA_016763395.1 Kofleriaceae bacterium | reverse complement strand
TGAGAAGGCTGGTACAGCAGAAACGCCAGAGGTGAAGACTGACTCATCGACAGCAGTTTCTTCTCCCGCTTCGTCAGCAGCAGTTTCGTCTCCCACCACCTCTCCAGCTGCAGCGGCTTCTTCTGCCGTTTCTTCTTCTTCAGTAGCTACGTCTCCACCTTCGTCTCCACCTTCGTCTCCACCGGCTAGGGCGCAGAGCGAATCCGAGGGGTCGTCTTCGAAATCGAAAGAGGAACCGCCACCTCCACCGAGCACGAAACCCAAAACCTCGTCCGGGAAAGGGCCGCCGCCAATCTCAAATTTGGCATCACCGCCAAAGCCACCAGAGAACAAAAAACGCCGTCCGAAGGGTTGGTTCGACGACATTTTTGATGAGGACTACCTCCGCACACTACCGTTTTTAACACCACAAGCGACGCAGTTTGAGGCGAATTTCGTCATGGAATCGCTGGGAGTTGAAGCTGGTGCACAAATCCTGGACGTCGGTTGCGGCTATGGTCGTCACGCCATGGAATTGGCGGCACGCGGCTATCATTTGGTCGGACTGGACAACTCGTTGCCTCTGCTTTTGCGAGGCGCGGACGAGGCACAACGGCGAGGGTTAACCATCAACTTTGTCCATGGGGATATGCGTGAGATGACCTTCGAGTCCCAGTTTGATGGGGCGTATTGTCTCTTTTCATCCTTCGGATATTTTGACGACGAAACCAATAAGCAAACGGCTCAGAATATTGCCCGGGCGCTAAAGCCAGGCGCCCGCTTTGTGGTTGAAGTGCTCAACCGAGACTATTTGGTCGCTGACTTGCCATCAAGGATTTGGTGGGAAGGCGATGGCTGCGTGGTTTTGGAAGAAGTAGAATTTAACTATTTCTCCTCTCGAGTCGTTTCCAACCGTTCTGTCGTCTTTGATGATGGTCGCCAATTGGAGCAAGAAATCTCGTTGCGTTCATTCTCGTTGCATGAGCTCGGTAAGTTTTTGCATTCTGTTGGCTTTCGCGTTCTGGAAATATCAGGAAGCATGTCGACTCGAGGACGCTTCTTTGGTGCTCACTCTAGAGACATCGTTGTAGTGGCTGAACGTCGATCTGACTAAAGTCACGACTAAAGTCACATTTCCCTAGTTTTGCGCAGGACAGTTTCCTTTCAGCCAGCACCAGGCTGGAAGATGGATCGTGTCCCTGCGATCGCTACGTGGTCTCGTGTGAGACTACTTTGTAAGTTGCTGAAATTACTCCGGTTCTCGTGGCAGGAATAAACTCATAGCGCTTGTGGTTGCTATGTGTAAGGCGCGTTCGTGAGTTCGCCGGTGAGTGGCTTTAGGAATAATCGAGTTTTCCGGCAACTTTTCGGCATCTCCGGCGTCTCAATAACTAGAAGCTATGGCGCAAGCCACGAATTCAGTACGGAAGAAATACCCAATTATGCAAGCCACATCAAACAACGTGCCCCCCAGTGCTACCCGCGTCGAAACCATTTTGTCCGATGACGGACAGCGGGTGGCAAGTGTGAACGGCAGCAGCAACAGTTCTGAGAAGGCCTCCTCAACGCGAGCCAATGCCAAGAATCAGAATAGTTCTAGGGATGAACCTACTAGCTTTCTGTCGGTATATTTTCGGGAAATGGCGACTCTAGACGTTCTTAAACCCGAAGAAGAACTCGCCAGCGCACAGCAAATTGAAGCATCGGAAATCGCAATCTGGGTCGAGCTATTGTCCTTTGCTCCGGCGTCTCACTACATTGTCGAGTTTGTCTCTACAAAGCTGCAGAGTCCGCCGAGTTTCCGTTCTGTGAAGCGTGCAGCTACCATTCGCAATAGCGCCAATAGCGCCAAGACCAAGGCCTGCCAGCAGGCCCTCAAAAGCGCTGTTTCCAAAATTGGTGAGGCCTTGCGCGATAGTGACAAGGATCGCCTGGTGTTGATTGAATGCTTGGATCATCTTCAACGTTTGCGACCGATAACAGCTCGAGACGAGCACTTTTCTGTGACCAATCGAAAGTTTGACTCATTTCTGATTCGTATTTCAAATGCAAACCGGACAGCCCATCGTGGGCGCAATGAGTTTGTAAAGGCCAACCTGCGCTTGGTTGTCAGCATTGCTCGACGTTTCAATCACGGGCGTATGTCACTTGCGGACTTGATTCAAGAAGGGAACCTCGGCCTAATCAAGGCGGTGGAGCGCTACGACTACCGCAAGGGATTTCGCTTTTCGACCTATGCAAGTTGGTGGATACGACACGCAATCAGCCGGGCATTGGCGGACAAAGGGCGCGAAGTCCGACTGCCTGTTCATATGATCGATGCCCATTACCGGGTAAGCAAAGCCAAGCGAGAGCCCACTTCTCGGCTTCATCGCGCCCCCACAAGCGAGGAGTTGTCCGAAGCTACAGAATTGGGTGTTACAAAAATCGAGAAAATGCGCACGTATCTACTTGATGGGTCGCTCTCGCTGGACAAGCCAATGAACGATGAAGATGACCGCAGTCTCGCTGAGGTTCTTCATGATCCGCGGACGACCGGCGAAGAAGTTGTCCGAAAAATTGGGAACGCTTCCGAAACGAGGCGAGTACGTCATTTTCTTCAGGAACTTAGGCCAATCGAAGCTGATATTTTGCGTCAGCGTTTTGGACTTGAAAACGACCAAGAACAGACGCTCAAGGAAATTGGGGTGAAGTACAATCTGTCGAGAGAGCGAATTAGGCAATTGCAAGAGCAGGCTCTCGACAAGATGCGCCGAGCAATGGCTCGCCCAAGCTAGATGCCTGCGGTTCGCCGGGGCTGATTTTGAGATCTGTCTACACTAGCGTAGAACACTCAGATTCGGGGTCTGAACGAAGTGAATTGGGCACCGAGCTTACGCGCACATTGCCGGTCTTGCCAAGGTGTGCGAAATGGCGTTAGTGTGGTTGTTACAATGACTGTGATATCCAAACTATCAACTCTGGTTCTGGTACTCGGACTGTTTTCTCTGGGCAGCTTTTCGTGTGGCGAAGAGAAAGGCCTGCGAATTACCTCTGTGACACCAGATACCGGGCCAACAAGCGGCCGGACTCTGGTTACAATCGGCGGCTCTGGGTTTCAGAAAGCGAAATCAGTTGGAGTCACCATCTACTTCAACAAGAAGAAAGCCGAGTTCCTACGCTTTGAAGGTGACGATAAAATGCTGATTCGCTCTCCAGCCGGAGTACTTGGTGAGACTGTCGACATCAACATCATCTTTGGCGATAGCCGAGAGCACACCTTCAAAAATGCGTTTAAGTACGTCGATCTCAAGGGCGGTTTTGGAATCAACGACTTGGCACCAAACAAGTAATTTTATCTACTGTTCGTCCCTTAGACACATCGCCACGGACACATTCGCCACGGACAAAATCGTATGAGGTGTCCGTGGAAACGAGCGTATCGTTGACTACTGGTCGACTGTAATTCTGAAGAGCTGTTGTCCGAGCAGGACAAAGGAGTTGTTGGGAACTTGCCTCTCTCCTGAGACCTTCATAAAGGTTCCGTTGGAGGAACCCATGTCCGAGAGATATACTTTGTCATCTCGGGTTACCAAACGGGCGTGCATCCCCGACACGTAGCCATCATCGGGGAAGTTGATGTCCCCATGTTCACGGCCCATGGTGATAGCGTCTCCTAGTAAAGGAAAGGCGGCTCCTGATACTTCTTGTCCGATAATGACAGTGATGCATCCCCAGTAACCTGGGTTTGGGCTGCCCATGACTTCTGTGCCATCGGGTGATTGCGGGGGGGTGTCGATTAGATCGAAACGCAAAAGCTCTTGCCCAATGCGGATGATCTGGCCGGGGGTGAGCTCCTCTTCTTCAGTCATGCGAACAAAAACGCCATTGAGGCTGTTCAAATCGCGAACCAAATGAGTACCCGATGCGGAGATATGCAGTTCTCCATGTGTTGGAGAGAGATATCCGTCAGTCTCAAAAATATCGCCGTGGTTTCGGCCCAGCTTGTTTACCCCTTCATGAAGAGCATGCGTGCCACCTTCCGAACCGTCTGGGCGGATCAGAGTCATAGTGGCCTGCAGCGCTGGCGCTGCTACCGGTGTTGGCGCTGCTACCGGTGCTGGCGTTGGTGCTACCTCAATGGAAGTACCGCAGGTTCCACAAAACTTGTTGTTGGACGGAATCTCTGCCTGGCATGAAGGGCATTGAATCACCTGAACTGCTGGCGCTGGTGCCGCCGGCGCTATTGGCTGTGCCGCCGGCGCCATCGGTTGTGCCATCGGCGCCATTGGTTGTGCCATCGGCGCCATCGGTTGTGCCATCGGCGCCATCGGTTGTGCCATCGGCGCCATCGGTTGTGCCATCGGCGCCATCGGTTGTGCCATCGGCGCCATTGGTTGTGCCATCGGCGCTGCTGGAAGTCCGACACCAGGCGGCGGTCCAACGGGAGCACCCATAGGCGCGCCGACAGGAGCCCCCACAGGAGAACTTGCGTCGGCCATGATGGTTTTCATCACTCCGGCACTCTCACCATCAGAAGGAGATATTTCCGCACCACATCCTAAACAGAATTTGTAGTGGTCTTGGTTTTCTTTGTCACATCGCTTACAGACGATCATCTTGGTACCCTCATGTTGTCGTTTTTCAATTGTGTCCGGTCCGACCTAGACGATTTCTACTCGAAGAAGCTGTTGCCCCATAAAGACGTAATCCCCATGCTCTAACGCGGTAGGTTGGGCGATACGAATGAAGGTGCCATTTTTTGAACCCAAATCGGACAGGCTCATTGCGCCGTTTTCAATCGAGACATGTGCATGTCGTCCCGAGATGAAAGGGTCATCGGGGAAGTTGATGTCATTGTCTTCTCGCCCCAAGGTAACCACATCGCCAGTCGCCGGAAAGCGAAGTCCTGTACCGCCGCCCTCCATGAGTTGGCGCAGTTCAAACCCAGCATTGTGATCTGGGCTAGAATAGAAATAGGTTCCATCTCTCTGGGGAGTAGGGTCGCCTGGTGGCTTTACAATAAATACTTGCATGACTTGTTCTCCGACTAAGAAAAAGTCGCTATCGCCGATTGGCTTGGTCCCGCGTATCCGTATGTACACGCCGTTGTTGGTACTTCGGTCCTCCACCATCAGTTTCCCGGCCATGTAGAAAAAGTTGGCGTGTGTGGATGAGAGAAATGGATCTTCATCAAAGACGATATCTGCGTCGTCGCTACCAACGAGATGGTCGGTACCGGCCAACGCGTACGACTCGCCGTCGTTGCCTTCGCCTTTGATTAGTACGAGTTTGGCTTTGGCCGCCTGCATCGTGCTGAAAAACAGTGTTTGTTTGCCCGGACTAACGGTGGGCTCTGGATCTGGAGGTGGAGCGGGTGTTTGTCCAACAGGACTTCCGCAGCCGCCACAGAAACGATTCCCGGACAACACCATGGTGTTACAGCTTCCGCATTTTACGCCCTCAGGCTCACTCGCTTCGGCCGCCGGCACGTCAGCTGCCGCGCCGCTTTCTGCCGCGCCGCCTTCCGACGCCACACCATTTAAAGAAAGCGCAGAAGAACAGCTCCCGCATACCTGCGAATTGATTTCATTGAAGGCACTACAGCCATCACAAACTAGACCTATGTCCATACTCTTGACCTAAGCTTAACGCGAGACTCAAATCGTGGTCAATTCCGTGCGGGGACTTAGTGCGCTTCTGTTGCCCCTCGGACTTTGAAACTTGGGTCAGAATTGCCCACGTTATATAACCATTCGCGAGTTCCCTCGCCGCCTAGCTTGTGAAGTGCTTTCACCGCTTCGACACGAACCGGCACAAGTGCTTCGTTTGAAAAAGTCGTCGCATCTCGCAGCGCCTGCAATATCTCACTTTGAGGGGAGCCAAGTTGGCCGAGTGCCTGAGCCGCGGCCGAACGCACAAAGCCATTGTCGTCGTTGCGCAGTACTTCAATTAGCGAGGAGTAGTTTTTGTATTGCGGCCAGGCGCCCAGGACACCAGCTGCTGACACTCGTTCTTGCCAATTCTCTGCGCGCAGGGATTTTGAAATCGCAGTCGCCAGGCCCGGTGCGTTGCCTGTGTGGCTGGCAGCCAAGAGTAAGGCAGACTCCATGGCGGACTGCCTGACCCGCAAGTTTGTATCGGACAACCCCGCATTCAGGAGAGCGAGTGCAGAAGAGCCTCCAAGCTTCGCCACCACCTGCAGACTGAGCCGCCTAACCTCAGGGTCTCTGTGCTGAGTCAATCCTTCGATTTCGGGTAAGAGTTCCGAGACCGCTCTGCTGAGTGTTTGTCGAAGAGCCTTCTTCTTCGATCCGGACAGCTTATGACGATTGCGCGTGAGTGCGCCTAGGGCCAACTCGCTAGTACTGGCATTGAGGTCGGAGAGAGCTTGCAACACCAGGTCTCTGTGTCTCGAAATACTCGCACGCAAGCCAATAGCAATGACCTTCTCTTGCCCAATCAATAGAGCAGGGGAGAAAACTGTCTCTGATACCGGCAGCAGCTCTTGTATCGCACGTGGTGCGTCGAAGATCAGACTTGCCATTGGGAATTGTCCGATTTGTGGGGTGAAGGCCGGCTGTGTCCGAGAACCCTTTGTCAACAATACTCCAATGGCAGAGGCGGTCGCCGAACGAACCGGATCACGCTTCGAAAAATAGGCGATCATCAGCGCGGGCAATGCTTTTTTGTTGCCCGATTGTCCGAGAGCTCAAGCCGCTAACCACTGGGTTTCGTCGTTTCCGTACGAGAGCGCTTCGATGAGTGCGTCCATCGCACGCACGTTCTGCTTTCTACCCAATAGATAGGCACAGGCGGCCCGGGGCAGGTCTCCCTGTGACTCGTCGGCCACCATTGAGATTCCCAGGGCCAGGGCTTTGGGATCATTGATCTCCGCCATTCCCAAACACGCCAGGGTTCGTACCGATTTGCGGGAGTCTTTCGCGGCCAGAAGAAGTGCTGGCATCGCTTTCTTTGCTCTTGTCATGCCCAAGGCGAAGACAGCTGCTTCGCGCATCGCCAACTCCTTGTGACTACTGAGCGAAATCAGGTCTGGGATGATACGCGGATCGCCGAGTCTGCCTGCGGCTATCAACGCGTTGATTCGCAGCTTCCACTCCACACTTGGCCTGAGAACTCCGATGCGAGTATGGCTCGCTCGCTTGGTGTCGGTCATGGCCAAGCGGACTAGAGGAGTTGAGGCTCCGAGATTGCCGAGATAGCCGAGAACCGAGACGGCGATCTCTTGTTGCTCGGTATCTCCGTCGTCGGCGAGTGCCTCCAGTAGTGGGCGCAATCCTCGGGTTCCGAGGCGGGACAATTCTGCTTTCGCCACACTGCGCTTCTCGGCGTTGGCATGGCTGAGTGTGGCGGTTAGTTCAGGGACGTAGCGATCTAGTAGCTTGATTAGTATTCGCCTGTAAATTGGTTTGTGAGAATTGCTGACAACTAGCGGCGCTACAACACGTTCCAGTTCCGCGAGAGAATTACTGAGCCATTCGAGCTCGACCGCTTCTTGTCCGGCCTTTCTGAGGACCTCAGTGTCCGATGCCTTTTGTAGGATCGTGCGAAACAGCAGTGCGGCTTCTTTGCGTTGTCCGCGATTGATGTACAGCCTGGCGAGAGTGAAGTAAATCCGAAAACTCCGCGGCGAGAGTTCGATGACTTTTTTGTACGCTAGGATCGCCTGTTCTTGTTTCTGCATCGCCTGGTAGCGTTCGGCCAGTCGCTAGTACGCGACCGGGTCATTGGGACTTTTCTCAAGAGCCTTGCGCACATACTCGATGGCCTCTCCATCCTGTTGCAAGTCGGTCTTTATTTCCGCGATTTGCGTATAATAGTCCCGTTCTGAACCAGGGCTCAGCTCCGCCAACGTTAGCAGCAGTTCTACCGCTTCGTTGTGCTTGCCGTAGACTCGGTACATCTTTACCAGTTGCTGCATTACATCGATGTCCGAAGGGCGCAAGGAGAGAAGCTTCTCCAGGGTCTTGGTTACCTTCGTGAACTGCTGGGTTCGGCTGTAGGCGTGAACCAGGTAGTGACCCGCTCCAATGTCCGGTGGGCTTTTTTCAAAACCAGATTTCCACTCAGCGATGCGTCGGGTCAAGAGCGAGCCACGAGCACGTTGCAGAATGTTAACGACCCTGCGTCTCGCCTCTCTGCGAATTGATTGATAGCTAGCCTTGTCCGGGCTTAGCGATAAGACCTTTTCCCAGTCCGCTACCGATTGCGTCCAACTGCGAGTTCTCTCGTACACATGGGCTCGACCTTTGAACAACGTAGCATTCTTGGGAGCCAGGCGAATGGCCTTGTTGTACATCGCGAGGCTGTCTGGGAGCATGTCGTGCTCGAAATACACTTGGGCCAAGCGAGAGTAGCTCTCGACATTTTTGATTCGCCCGAGCTTTTTCCAGATTTGCTGTGCTTTCTTTTTGTCTCCGCGCTGAAAGTACTGCTCGCCCAGGTTTTCGATGTGTTGCATGTCGCCCGGTTCGATTCGGACGAGTTTTTGGTAGGCAGCCATGGCCCTGTCCATCTTGTTCCAAGCGCTGTACATGTCCGCTAGTGCACTCACGACTCCGCCGTCACTTGCGAAGTGCGACTCGATTTTTTTTGCCATTGCCATGGCTTTTTTGGCGTTGCCGTTTTTCCAGTACCGTTTTGCCAGCTCCAATTGGAATCTCGGCTCTCCCGGCGCGACGCGAATCACCGCTTCGTACTGCTTGAGAGCGAGTTGCTCTTGACCGGAGTTTTCCAGAAGAACGATGAGGCGCCGGTGGGTATCCAGCTCGTACGGCGCTTTCTTGGTCGCGCTGCGGTACGCTGCAACCGCTTTGTCTGGTTTTCCGGTTTCTTCGTAGAGCTTGCCCAAGGTGTCCCACTCAAAGTGCCCACGTGATTTCCCTTTCCAGTTTTTTTCAAACTTCTGGATGAGAGTTTCGAGTTCTTGTCGACGCCGGTAAATCTCAACGATTCGCAAGGTGAGTTCCTTGCCCAAGTAATAGCCGGACTTGACGAGTTTTATCCCGCGCTCGTACTCGGCAACCGCCTTCATGTCTTCCCCTTTGCCGATCAGAGCAGCGCCAATTCGGGTGATGACCTCAATGCGCATCATCGGGTCGGCGCGTAGGTGCTTTTCTGTGTCTCGGTAAATGACAATCGCTTCATCAAAGCGTTTAAACTGCGCTAGCGCCTCGCCCAACTCAAGTTGCAGTTGTCGGTTCTTGGGATCGAGGCTGATGAGTTCTTGAAAATAGGACTTGGCTTTTTCGATGTCTCCAGCGCGCACCGAGAGGTCTGCCAGTGCTCTCAATATACTCAGTCTGCTGGCTTTCTTCTTCGCGCTTTTCAGTGCCTTAGCGTAATAGCTGCGAGCGGTATTGGCATCTCCATCATCCTGATAGAGTTTTCCAAGCGCTAAGTTGGCACCCGAGTCCTGTGGCTTTTGCTCCGCTGCCTGCTTGAAATACCCGAGCGCTTCCTTGGGCTTTTTCTCATGGCGATAGAGATGTCCCAAGATCATGAGATTGGAGAAATGCGGTGTTTTCTTCTGCGCCGATTCGTACTCGCGAATCAGCTGGCCCACACTTCGGTAGCGCCGGTACATCCCCATCAGCTTGCTGAGCGAGGAGCCATCGCCCGGCCGTTTGCGCAAGGCTCTCTTGTGTCTGGAAATAAGCCCTTTATCAAAGGGGTCGCGTCTTACATTCCAGTCATCTTGGGCCTGAGCGGATTGCTCACCGCCAAGCGGTGGCAATGCCAAGAGGGCACCCAAAAATGTACAGGTGAGGGCGAGTACTAGCGAGTGGTGTTTTTTCAAATCTCAGATCCAGGAGAATGTGCAAAGAGCAGCACACGTCTTCCCAGTATAACGTCTGAGTTTGCCGGAGGCTTCCCGGGCCGCTTGGGTTTCTCAATAAATCTTTGTGCCCCGGCTTTGAGGCACCCAAGTAATCAGCTGTATTGAATCTGCTCTAATAATCCCTGTAGATGGGAATTGTGAGATTCCATACAAAAATCTCGCAACAAACGCTGATGGAATTTCGCCATTCCAGTAAAGCGAATCCTGTCATTATAGAAGTAGCTGTCCTGGATTTGCTGGCAGATTTCGCCACGTGCCCAGATTGTTTCGCCGGTTCCCGGTAGTTCGAACTCGAGTCCAATAACTCGCTCACGGCCGGAGAGAGGCGCACTGGGAGCTTTGACCCGGCTAAGTAAGAGCCCGGTTTCACTCATGTTTCCTGCCATTGCCCGATAGGGTTTGTCGGCGATGTACTGGTTGAGAAATATGTCCATTGGGACACGTTGGCCCCGTCTTCGTTCACTTGAGATCATGCGTATCGCTCCTTCGCCTACAGTGTAGGCTGTCCACGCACATTGCCCAAGTTTTTAGCCCTGGTTGACCCAATTGGGACGGCTACTTCGTCTTGGCCGGGTCTTTTTTTGGGAGCTCTTGTTTGGCCAGACCTCCTACCCACTCACCCAAGCGCAGTGTCGGAGTGGTCCAGCTCAGATCGAGAGCGACAGATCGCTCAATTAGTGCTGTTCGAGTTTTCTCCCCTTTTTGCCAGGCTGCCAGTGCCCTTGCGACTGCTGCTGATAGCTCGTGTTCTTCGGTGTACAGAAAACCACTGCCCGTCAACGTTTGAGGATCGAAATTTATCAATCGCTCGGCGAACTCGCCTTTGTCTCGCGCGATGATTGCGGCGCCATAGCGACAGGGAAAGAGCTGAGAGCTTGCCATGTTCTGCTGCGGCATGATGACAAAGTCGGCGGCGGCAAGGATCCTGTGGCGCAGCTGGCGTTTTTCTCGATCTGTCGTCAAGTTGGGGCAGGCGACTTGATTGGGCGCCCGGGATACAAGCGACTCGATAGCTGGGCCCGCCTCCGCCCCTACAAGTTGAACGCCGAGTTTGAGAATCTCCTCGCCCACCGAGCGTTGCATGGCGGAAATCCTCGACACGATACCGATGAGCGGAACGTCAGCGTCGGGCAATCCGAGTTCGGCACGCAAGGCCTTCTTGTTTTCTTCTTTGGTTGCCAAGGTGGGCGGATTGAGACGGGTTCGCAGCAGGCTGTCCCGGCCAGGATTCCATTCTCGCGAGTCATATCCGGGAACAAAGCCGAAGAGCTTCTCGCTAAAGGGAGAGAGCTTCGAGTCTTTGGCTCGTCGCATTCGCTGTGCGCAACCGGCAGAGGGCAGTATTAACATCGCGGCAGTGTCGAAGCCCTCTACTGAAAAGCGATGTCCGGTTTTGGGCTCGGCAATATGAGCGATGGAAATAGGTGCTTTGGCAAGGGTTGCGGCCCAGGTGAGCGCGCTCTGTGTTTTGGGCCAGACTTGAATGCTCTCAGGCGGGTCAATCAGGGTGAGTGCAGCTTGAAGTACGTGGCTTGGCTCTGGAGTTGCGCTGCTCTGATCTACTGCAACTGCGATCAATTTTATTTTACCGCCCTCCATAGTGCCCTCGTGAATCACCAAAGAGCGTCCATCGATTTCGACGCGTTCCAGACGTTGCGCTAGAGCGACTCGCTGAAGGTCGGCGCTGGGGCTCAGGCCGATGACCACAGTTACCTGCCATCCCTCTTGATCTAAAGAGTGTGCAAAATCCCGGATAGCTGCGCCCATTCCTTGGGTCCCTGGATCGAGAGGACTAAGGGCGGGAGCGAGGAGCAGGGTATTCATTGTGGTCATAGAATTTTGTTTCTGAGCTTCGTGGATCTGGGCTCTATTAATAGACGAGCTTGCGCGAGTCGTGGTAGCAGGAAACGCCGTGCCAATATACGAGTATCAGTGTCAAAGTTGCCAGAAGGTTTTCGAGTTTATCCAAAAAATGAGCGATGACCCGATGACGGAATGTGAAGAGTGCAAGGGCGAGCTCAGCCGCATGATTTCGCAGAGTGCTTTTCATCTAAAAGGCGGAGGTTGGTACAAAGATCTGTACTCTTCGACCAAGAAAGATTCGGGCGGAAGCGATTCGGGCGGAAGCGATTCGGGCGGAAGCGATTCGGGCGGAAGCGATTC
>JAESTW010000506.1 GCA_016763395.1 Kofleriaceae bacterium | reverse complement strand
CGGTCGCCGAAGAGTCGCTGCCCGCGTCCGAGTCTCTCATCGAGTTCTTTCAAGAAATCACTCGCTAGTCCGCGGTGGGCAAGAGACTGCTCTTCTTGTCCGGGCTGGACGTACTTGTAGTTGTCCAGATGGCACTTAAACTCCACTTCCGTACGCTCAACTAGCTGCAATGCATCACCTAGCTCGGCGCCCTCTGGGGATAACCACGGATGCGAGTCTGCTGCGCGCAACGCCCAAAGCATGATGTCCAGGCTTTCATCGATGACCTGGTTGTCCGCGCACTTCAGTACCGGGACAGTGCCCTTCGGAGAAAGTAGCAACATCGATTCAGGTTTGTCGCGGAGAACAATCTCTCGGAGTTCACACTGCGTGTTGGTGGCTTGCAGGGCTAGCCTGGCGCGCATGGCATAAGGACAACGCCGGAATGAGTAGAGTATGGGAAGAGTCAATGACTTCTCAGGAGAATGGCAGAGCTTCGCGGACTGTGCGATAACCCGGTACATGTTTGTTGTAACCGTCTATGAACCTGGTGGTGAGTACTACTCCCTCGTCTTTGAAAAACACGAGGTTTCCATCGGCCGAACGGAAGACAACGACATCGTACTCAATGACGACAGTGTCTCTCAGCGACATGGCAGAATCAGTTTGCGCGGCGGCAAATTTATTCTGGTTGACAACAATAGTACCAACGGAATCTACGTCAACGACTGCAAGGTCAGCGCTCCCATGATGATCACGGGGCCCGACGATATCCAAATTGCCAACTTCGTGTTGCAGCTCAGCAAAATCCGTAAGTAGGCGAAATAGCTGGCTAAATGCAGGTGCTCACTGGTATTCGCCAACCAGCATTGGGTCTGCTATAGACAGCCCCATGAGTGCTAAAACCTACGAATTTAAGACAGAGACCGCTCGCTTGCTCGAGCTGATGATCCATTCACTCTACTCCAATAGTGATGTGTTCCTTCGCGAGCTAATCTCCAACGCTTCCGATGCCCTCGACAAGCGGCGCTTCGCCAGTGTCACGGACAAAGAGCTCGCCACCAGCAATGAGCTGCGCGTTCGCCTAGAGACTGACTCAGAGGCACGTACCCTGACAATCATCGACAACGGCATCGGAATGAGCCGCGATGAAGTGGTCGCAAACATCGGTACGATTGCAAAATCTGGAACCAAGGAATTCGCAGAGCTTCTCAAAAGCAAAGACAAGCTTGAAGACCGACCGGACTTAATCGGACAGTTTGGCGTTGGCTTCTACTCCTCTTTCTTGGTCGCAAACAATGTCGTTCTCATTACGCGCAAAGCGGGCGAAGACACCGCCACTCGCTGGGAATCGTCAGGTACCGGTGACTACACCATCGACGATGCGGAACGCGACGAAGCTGGCACCACGATTATCCTTTCTCTGAAAGACGTCGACAAGGACGATGGTATCCAGGACTACACCGACAGTTGGGTGGTACAAGCTCTTGTCCGAAAGTACTCTGACTTTGTTTCTTATCCCATTGTAATGGACAAAGAGACACCTGCTGAAGAAGAAGGCGGAGAGCCAACGATCAGCGAGGAAACTCTCAATTCGCAAAAAGCAATCTGGACACGTTCTGCATCCGACGTCTCGGAAGAGGACTACAACGAGTTTTACAAGCACATTTCTCGTGACTGGGTTGACCCTATCAAACGGATTTCAACCAGCATTGAGGGCACTATCGAGGCCAAGGCGCTGCTCTTCATTCCCAAGAAGGCTCCGTTTGACCTCTACCAACGAGACATGAGCAAGCGCGGCGTTCAGCTCTACGTCAAGCGTGTCTTCATCATGGAAGACTGCGAAGAACTCTTGCCTAGTTATCTTCGTTTTATTAAGGGTGTTGTCGACTCCGAAGACTTGCCACTCAACGTGAGTCGCGAAGTATTGCAGCAGAACCGCCAAGTCCGGGCCATTCAAAAGCACCTGGTCAAGAAGCTCGTCGCTGCTATCGTGAGCATGCGCAAAGACGATTGGGACAACTACCAAGCCTTCTGGACCGAATTCGGACCAGCTCTCAAAGAAGGCCTGCTGATGGGCCCCGAGCAAAACAACAAACTGCTGGATGTCGTTGTTGCAGAGTCTACAAAATCGGACAGCGGACTTCGCTCTCTTGCGGACTACGTTGAGAACATGTCCGAAGGCCGAGAAGAGATTTACTACCTCACCGGTACCTCGATGGACACACTGCGCAAGAGTCCGCACCTTGAGACCTTCAAGGAAAAGGGCATCGAAGTCCTTCTCTTCACCGACCCGGTCGACGAAATCTGGCTACAGCAGAACCTTAAGTACCAAGAGAAGAGCTTTGTCTCGGCCAGCCATGGTGAGCTTAAACTGAACGACGAGAGTAGCGATGATGACGATGACTCCAAGAACGATGACGAGCGTTCCAAAGAGCTCGAAGCACTGCTTTCACTGCTTCAAAGCAAGCTCGACGACGACATCAAAGAAGTTCGCCTGTCCAAGCGCCTGACAAGCTCTGCTGCATGCCTTGTGACCGACACCGGTGACATGAGCCCGCAAATGGAGCAGCTAATGCGCGCCAGCGGACAAAGCATGCCTCCGACCAAGCGCATCCTTGAAGTGAGCGGCGAGCACCCGGTCATTAAGTCACTCGAAGCGCTTGTCGAGTCCGACGCCGAGAACGCCAAGCTTGCCGACTATGCACAGCTACTGCACGGACAAGCCCTCTTGGCCGAAGGCGGACAACTCAGCGACCCAGCCGGATTCGCCGGACTTGTCGCAGGCCTGATGGTCAGCGCTGCTGCGAACGGCTAGTCTGTCCGGTGATTGAGGAGCGGTGACCTGTTAAAAGCAGGTTGCCGGCTCTACGCCGTGCTCTCTCTGGTGAGGATGTCACCATGATTTGATCGTGGGTAGACATGGGCGATTGGCCATCGCCCCAGCCTCAAGAATTTCAGAGATTGACAGGCCATGAGTATATTGCGAGTATACTTGTATGGCTACCAGTGTACATTTCCCGAGAGAACTTCTCAAACGAGTTGACGCTCAGGCGAAAGCTCGCGGCGTGAGTAGAAACCGGCTGATTATCGACGCTCTAGAACAAACCTTGGCCAAGGATAACAAATGGTCCGCTGAGTTTTTAGCGGAGATGGCTTGCCCACCAGACGCAGGTATACAAGAGGCAGCGCAGGAGATGCTGAAAGACATCTATAGCTCGAGAATTAGCAGGAAGGATCCCGCTTTCTGATGTACTTGTTAGATACCAATGTAGTGTCCGAGATAATGGCTGGCAACAAGACAGTAGTTGCTAAGATGATATCAGTCAGCCCGTCCGAACTCGTTATTCCACAGCCAGTGCTCGCAGAAATATTCTATGGGCTCTCCAGACTTAGAAAATCGAAACGTCGAGACAAGCTCGAACATCGATTCGACCTAATCTCACAACAGGTTAGACGGTGTGAGTGGAATGATGCGGTAAGCCAACATTTTGGCGAGGTGAAGGCCAGGCTACAAAAAAGCGGAAATGTGATTGAGGATTTCGACATCGCGATCGCCGCTCATGCACTTGCCCACGACCTCATCTTAGTGTCGGCAAATGGTAACCACATGTCTCGCATTCGAGCGTTGCGCCTTGAAGATTGGAGTTTGGGCTAAGCCAGCGGCTCAATCATTGACAACCGAGGCGCACAACAACTCCCGACCGAGGGTAGTTTGTCCGGCCGGACGTCCGGGACAACCGGACAGATCCGATACAAATACAGTAGCTTGGCGCTGGCACAATTTCTGCTTTCAAGAAAGCATCACCAAACCAAGGCCCACATACAAAAACTCTACTGCGATGGTAACAAGGCGCGTGCACAAGCGCCAGATGCTGCTCGTTGAAGATGAGGACGTGACTCAAATCATCGAGTACACGCTTGGATACTGTCTGCTTAAACACAATATCGATTTGCACGCGATCGTCATCGAGGCCAATCACATCCACCGAGTCGACACCGACGCCGAAGGGATCCGACCAGAGTTCATTCGCGACTTTCACTCTTTTTTGGCGCGCCAACTCAATCGCCATTACGACGAAGGTGACTCCCTATTCTCGGGAAAGCCAACCAGTATAGTTCACAATGAAGAGGCTGCCGACATTCTAAACCGAATCGTTTACACGATGGGAAATCCGGTAGCTGATGGAATTGAGCGAGAGGGCAAGAATCACAAGGGAATGCGGATGCGTTGGCCAATACCGGACAAGGTGATCAAGCGGCCGAAGAAGTTTTGGCGACCACTTGATAAGGGTGGCGTTGCTCCGGACGAAGTGGCCTTGTCTTTTACAAGGCCGCCCGGCTGGGACGGCTTGAGTGATGATGAGCTTGACGATTTGATCGAGAAACGAGTCCTGGAGTATGAGAAGGAAAAGCGGGATGCTCGCGACGAGGATGGTAAGGCGTTTCGATGTGATGTTACCGACGAGAAGCCTGATCCAAAGTCCTTTCCGAAGTCACGTCATATACTCTTTGGGCTGTCGCCTCTGATTGCTTCGATGAACAAAGAAGCACGGCTCAAGGCGATTCGCAGGCTAAAGAATTTTCGAGTTGATCACGAGATTGCTCGATTGTTGAGGAAAGCCGGATTCCACAATGTTGTGTTTCCTCACGGGACCTTTTTGGCGGTCCGGCGCTGGGATGTAAACGTTGAGCCAGCTCCGCCTTGACCGCGGGCGTGATCGCAGACGGAGCAACATAGACGAGACAAGCACCGATGGAGTCCCTTCGGTGCTTTGGTGCGTCCGGGGTTCGGGAGAGGTGATTTTTCTGCCCCGAACCTGCCTGAAAGCGTCGGAATGGGCGGGGTTGAAGGCTCTTTTTGACCTCAGCTTTGGCAGTGGAACTCCCCGGACACGCCCGACATGAAAAGAACCCTCGGTCCGGAATTTCGGAATTTCTGCGGTCCGGAATTTCTGGTCCGGAATTTCTGAATTTCGGCGGTAGCGCGACCTAGAGAATTGTAGGTGTATACCGTCGATGTAAACTCTGCGGT
>JAESTW010000505.1 GCA_016763395.1 Kofleriaceae bacterium | reverse complement strand
TCCCCCCGGTACGCGAGGCCTAGCGCCGACTGCGCGATTGATGCCCGACCTATTGTATTGACACCATCAAAGCCATCTACCTCGGCATTCTCTGATTCCAAGGTAGCTTGGGCGATCAGTTGCAGATCGCGGCCCAGCTTCCGATTGGCGACGAAGCCAAGTCCCGCTCGAGCCGCGTTTAGATCTTCACTCTGCGCCCCGACTGTAAGTTGCGGATCTTCGTAGTAGGTCGATTGCCTGGACAACAAGTGGTAGTGGGCATGCAATTGCACTCGGAATTGCTTCCATCGATCATCGTACGCAAGACCAAGACGTCCCTGGCTTTCTCCTTCGATGGCTAGGTACCGGGAAGAACCATCACGTGCGGGCGGGACGACAAAGGCGACCTGTTGTAGCCAAATGTCAGTCGCCAATCTCCTTTCGCCTTTTTTGTACTCGATGCGAGCATTGGCTACGCTCTGATCGCGAGCTTCGGACAAGAAGAAAGACGAGGGTTCAGAACTATTCTCGTCCGGCAATCTCAACTCAAACTCCTCGGCACCGAGCATGGAGGATATGGACATTCGCAAGCCCCAACTCGGGGTCAGTGACGTCCGGCCGGTAACAGAGACTTCTGCCGAAGGATGTGATGCAGCACGTACTCGCAGACGCAACATATCTGGACCAACAGCGTCACTGGTGAAAATCTCCACAACTCCGCCCGGACCACCAGGGCCATCGATCGGAGAGGCTGGACTCGATGAAATTCGAATTTCTTCGATGTCAGTGACGGGGATCGCCGAGATGTCGATGTTGCCGTAGAAGGGGTCGCTTATCGCAATGCCGTCGAGCAACACCTTTACCGATCCTTTGCGAGCTCCTCGAATGTCGATTTGCCTGCCACCGCGACCAGCGGGACGGACATTGATCTCGGGCAGGATGTCGAGTGCTTCGGCGAGATTACTAATGCCACGTTTTCGCAATTCAGCCCCCGTGATACGCAGCTGGGTGTCGCGCTGGAAGGGTTTGTCGGGAAGCGCGCCATAGACGATGATGACATCTTCGGAGAGCGCGGGGGCGATGTAATCCTGGGAGCTGGTGTCGTCTATTTGCTGCCCGGTTTGCTGTCTTATTGGGGGATCGCCGATGGGAGCATTGTCATCGGCAGCAGCCTGTTGCCCCCAGCTGGGAATGCATAGGCTCATGAATAGTATCAAGGAGATGGGGCGCATTGTTGGACGACTAGTTGAACTCCACAGTACCACCACGATACCTGTAGCAAGGGCTGGGCCAGGGGGGATTGGGCCATTGTTCGAAATCAGCTGTAAAGGCCAAACTCCGGTGCCCGATTCTAGTGTTGGAGCCCCTTACTTTTGATTACAGATTGCATCGAAGCTGGCACAATGGTCGGCGAATATCAGATTGTCGAACCCATCGGTGAGGGTGGGATGGGCGAGGTGTATCTGGCGATTCATCCGGTTATTGGCAAACGGGCAGCGGTGAAAGTACTTCGAACTGAGCTTGCCCGAGACCAAGAGCTTGTGGATCGTTTTGTCGCTGAGGCCCGAGCCGTCAACTCTATCGAGCACTCCAATATTATTGACGTTTTCGCGTTCGGACAACTGCAGGATGGTCGGCAGTACTATCTGATGGAATACCTCGATGGGGTTAGCTTAGAAGAACTCCTAGAGGAAAATGGCCGTCTGGAGTTTGCCAGTTTCTTGCCGATAGCGCAGCAGGTTGCGGACGCTTTGGATGCCGCTCACGAACACGGAATTATTCACAGAGATCTAAAACCAGAAAATATCTATTTGGTGCCCAAGCGAGGTGGTGGGCATCGAGTCGTAATTCTGGACTTCGGAATTGCAAAGCTAAGTTCTGCTCCAAGCACAACCTCATCTGGCCTAGTACTTGGCACTCCACACTACATGAGCCCCGAGCAGTGTATGGGCGTGGAGATAGACTCCAGGAGCGACCTCTATGCTTTTGCGACGATCTGTTACCGAGCACTTGCCGGACGGCTGCCCTTTGATGGCACGGAAGTTCAGCAGGTAATGTACCAACAGACCACGGAAGCGCCTGCGGCACCGAGCAGTTTTGGTTCAGCACCGAGATTCGACAGGCCACTGCTTCAAGGCTTGTCAAAAGAAGCGGAGTCGCGCCAGGACACTCTACGGGAACTGGTGGAAGAGCTTGTCCTGGTTCAGAGCGCAAAAGCGATACCTACCCAGGTGCGAGGGGCACCGTACGCGCTTCCAAGCTGGAAAGAGTCTCCTATTGTCCGGGAAGAGCTGCACGACGACACGGAAGCGGTGAGAATGTCCTTTGCTCCAGCCAAAGGCAAAGGTCGGGAGAGGAAGAAACCCAAGAGCCCCGGGCGAACGACTGCATGCATGAATGCCACCGCTCCGATTAGGCTCTCGGGGCACAACCAATACATGGTGCAATGCATCGCCTACTGTCCGGCTGGCGGCATACTGGCCTCGGCTGGTGATGATCACGTGGTTCGGCTTTGGTCCTATTCCGGGCGCGAGGTAGTGGCCTTGCGCCGACACACCGACAAAGTGGAGAAGCTGTGTTTCTCGCCTCACGGGCATCTTCTCGCCAGTGCGGGCGGCGACGGAAAAGTGGTCGTCTGGTCGGTCTATGGCGGTGATGTCTTGCGGGAGTTTACTGGCCATCGGGGGCGAGTCAATGCCCTGGAGTTTTCACCTGATGGCAAGCAACTCTTGTCCGGCGGCAGTGATGGCAGCGTGCGACTTTGGACCATCGCGACCGGTCACTGCCAGGTCATGGGGGCGCAGAGCACTCCAGTTCGAGCAGTGGCATTTTCTCCCATGGGCAATGCTGTGGCATTCGCTGGTGACGACAAAGTGGTTAGGCTTTGGAAGGATGAGTCAGGGGAGCGCACCATACTTGCCGGCCATACGCGCACGGTATACTCAGTGTGTTTTTCGCCCGACGGTCAGACATTGGCGTCCGGCGGACACGATGGTACGGTAATTGAGTGGCGAATCCGGGATGGTCGTTCGCGAGTACACAACGGGCACAACGGCATTGTATGGCATGTACAGTACAGTCCCGATGCGTCGCTGCTGGTGTCTTCCAGTTCCGACGGCACGGCGAAGCTATGGCGCAAAAGCGGCACCTGCCTAACCTTAGAGGGCCACGGTCGACGAGTCCGCAACGCGACCTTTTCCCCGGATGGCACAGTCGTAGCTACCGCCGGCTTGGATGGAACTGTCCGGTTATGGGAAACCAAGAACGGACGCTGCAAGTCGATACTTTCTCACAGTGGGCCAGCTCGCAGCGTGGCCTTCACACCGGCCGGTGACTGGGTTGCCAGTTCCAGCGGCAAGTCGTCTCTCATTATGACACCGATTAGCGAATCGGAAATTGCCGACGCCCGAAGTAAAGCCTAGGGCGCACTAGCGCTAGCCGCTAGTGAATTGCCTTGCTCGGCAGCGACCCTGCAGACTGCTGTGTTGCTACTGGAGCTTCGCTTTCGTCGTCCGAGTCATCTTCGGGATTGCGGGGTAGTGTGATGCGCCCGTTTCTCAGATGCGCGATATCTTCGGTAGCCAATAGGGACGCTACCTGGCGCACCATTATCGCCAAGGGCTCGCTGCCGTGACGATTCAGTAGCGGCACTCGAGCATTGACGGAGGCATTCATGTGATTGGAAGCGGGAATCGCGCCCACTGTCGTTGCATGCACCCCCAGAAAATCTCTCGAGAGCCGCCCCATGGTCTGAACAATCTTTTCCTCTTTAGGAGAGTAGATATAGTTCCCGAGTATCTTGGCGCCAAAAAAATCGATTTGCGATTGCAGCGCCTGAAAGAGCACCGGATCGAGCTGTTGAATGTTGGCCAGTACCTCGGGGAGCTTTGCAACGCCTCTCGCGTTGGCTAGGGCTTGGGTGACAAGTTCTTTGCGCGCCTTGCTGCCGGCCGTCTGTATAAGCAAGCGATGAACAGCGCCTTTCAGGAAGCCATAGGCGTTCTGGATGGAGGTGAGCTGTGGCGTTACGACAATAAGGCGGGTGTCCGCAGCAATAAAGAAGTCCAAGGTGTTGAATGCAGCACCAGCGCCACAATCGAGCATCACCACGTCCGCATCAAGACTGCGGATTTGGCGCAGCAATTTTTGCTTTTGTCCGTGGTTGATATTTGCCGTACCTGGCGATGCCGATGTTCCAGGTATGAGGGTCAAGTTGGGCACTCCAGTTGGGACAGCCGTGTCAGCGAGTTGAGCAACTTCGCGGTCAAGCACTGCGCCGATTCCCTTGCCCGGACGCTTGATATTGAAAAGGGTGTGCGCATTGGCCATTCCCAAGTCCGCATCGATAAGGATAACCCGCTGTCCGCGCTCAGCGAATGCGACTGCAATGTTCGCGGAGAGCACGCTCTTGCCAACACCACCTTTGCCACCGCCCACGGCGATAATTCTCTTTGCGCAGCTCTCTTTTTTTGGTGCACTCATTGTCTGGGTAACAAGCACTAGATCGGCCGAAGAGAATGAACCTTGAGCACAACGAACGTTGTATTTCACGGAGATCACCGGGTTTTTCGGGGGTATCACTTCAGTGCAGCAGGGACTGACCGATACCTAATGATGAAGAGGTGCATCATGAAGTACAAAAAATTCAGCGATCGCCAGCGCGGCGCAAAAGCGGGGACGAAAAAGGCTAAGAACACAGATCTATCCCGCTCGGAACAGTTAATTCGTACCCACGGCAGCAATGTCAAAGCGCCCTCGAAAATCTTAGGACGGCTATTGGCAGTGTTGGCAGACGATGAGCATCAGCGAAAAGAATTGGAGATGCTAATGCGCACCGATTCGAGCCTCACAGCCAATGTTCTCAAGGTTGCAAATTCGGCCCAATTTCGAGGAGGAAATGTTGTCGACATCGGTGCCGCGATGACACGATTGGGAGAAAATGAAATCTCTCGAATCGCCATCCGTG
>JAESTW010000504.1 GCA_016763395.1 Kofleriaceae bacterium | reverse complement strand
GAGGCAAGACTGGCCAAATCGGAGAAGAGTCTGGCAATCAGTGAAGGGGAGCGCGCCTCCGCCGAAGAAGTGCTGAAGCAGAAGCAAGAAGTCGCCGATGAACTGGAAAGCAAACTCAAAGATCTGTTGAGTGAGGGCGAAGGAGAAGTTCTTAAAGGCGCCAATGGCCGATTGACCCTGAAGCTGGTCGACAAAATTCTCTTTAAGTCGGGCAAGGCCGAGCTCACCAAGTCCGGCTTGCGAGTCATGGCCCGAGTCGGCAAAGCGCTCGCAGAAATGGATGACAAACAAGTGTGGGTGCAAGGACACACAGACAACGTTCCTCTCAAAAAAGACAATGCATTGTTCCCAAGCAATTGGGAGTTGTCCGCTGCCCGCGCGTTGTCCGTCGTACACTTTCTACAAGACGAATCCAAGGTCGCGCCAGCCAGACTCGCCGCCGCCGCCTTCAGCAGCTACCGTCCGGTCTCACGCCGGCGCAAAGCGAAGAATCGCCGAATCGAAATCGTACTTTTCCCTAGAGAGGTTAAGCTCAAGCGCTAGGTTTCTATTGGGGCTACGCTCTCTGGTCTATTGGGGCTAGCCCAAATCAGGCAGCTTTGGTACAGAGAATTCCCAGGCGCTCATCAAGGCTGGTCTCATCAAACGGCCGATCTGAAAAGCCGCAGTAACAGCGAATCTCGACAAAACCGGCTCGGGTGAGGAGTGAAACCAGCTCGCTAGCTGAATATATGCGAATGACGGAATGCTTGCTGCCGCTATAGGTCGGGCTGTTCCAAGACCAGGTGCTGTGAATTTCGCCCCGAACAGGGTCAAAGCTGTTCTTCTCGCGAAGAGTGAGTCCGTTGGGCCCGCGAATACCGGTTGTTTGTCCGAGGGCCCGCCGTGTGACAATGGCGTCTCGGTGAACCGTCTCCAAGAAAAACTGTCCGCCGGGAACGAGCGCGTTTGCGATGGTCTGAAGGGTTTGCAGGTCATCATCTTCGCTGCCGTAACCGAGGCTGGAGAAGAGGCTAACGGCGGCATCAAAACGCGCTTCTAGCTCAAGCGTGCGCAAGTCCGCTTCTTGATAGACCAGATCGATAGCTTCCTTGCATTCTGCGGCATCGGCATTGGCTCGAGCGAGAAGGTCGGAGCTGTAGTCGACCCCCAAGACGGAGAGTCCGAGTTTGGCGAAGGGCAGAGACATTCGGCCATACCCACAGGCTGCGTCAAAAAGCCGGTCGCCGGAAGTAAGTCCGAGAATCGTCCGCAGCCTCAACGCGTCGGACTCGCATTGCGTGGCCGGGTAGAGGTGAGACCAGAGCTTCAGGTACTCATGGTCAAAGAACTCTTGCCACCAGAGAGACATTAGATGTCCTCGGCATAACTAGCATCCCACCTCAGCGGCGGAAATCGCCCCTCGCCGCACCGATCGAGCTTCGCTCTATCTCCTCGAAATACTGCAGGTATTCCTCGTCGATTCGACACGCCGAGAAACGATTTCTTCTCGCTGGGCCGGGGCACTATTTCTGCCGAGGACATCTTATCTGCCTTCGCGCTCTGCAATCCACCGCCAGGTCTTGGCAAAGACAGCCTCTCGCTCGCCATCGACGCTCAGACAGTGGCCGGAGTGAAGTAACAACACCATCTCTTTGTCCGAGCTGGATGCTCTCTCGATGAGAGCCTCGGAGGCTTTCACTGGCACGGTGCGGTCGCAGGCTCCATGAAACGCCAGGACCGGCTGCTCAATCATCTCTAGACGGTCTCGGACATGATGCATTAGTGACATCACTTCGCCAGCGAATGGCACCGGGCTCTGATCGTAGGACCAAAGCAAATACTCGCTGTCCGGATCTTCTACGCGAGTGCTCAGATCCTTGCTCTTGGGAATCGAGGGCAGAAAGTGTTTGAGAAAGGGGATGAGAAAGCGCATAGGATCTTTCACATAGAGCGCTGGCGCCATAGGAATGAGCCCGGCAATCCCACCACATCGTTGTCCGAGGTGGAGCGTGAGAAGCCCGCCCATCGACAGCCCGCCGACATAGACACGGCTACACTTGCCCTGAAGTTGGTAAAGCTCATCAGCGGCTGCATCTGCCAGCTCACGCCAGCTTCGTTTGTTCAGATCGGCAGGCGTCGTCCCGTGTCCGGGGAGCAATGGTGCAACAACATGCATGCCTCGTGCGGCCAAATATTCACCCATCGGACGTACCTCAGGTGTTGCCGAGGTGTAGCCGTGAAGTAGTAATATGCCGGTGTCGCCACCGGAGAACTCAAAACGGGCAGTGTCTAGGCTCATGAGGATACGAGTAAAAAGTGAGAATACGAGGCGGCAATTGGGGTCGCCCGATCTTTTTGCCAGGCGGTACAGCGGACATTGGCGACACGCCTGCCGTGACGAGTGATTTGGGCAGTGGCATAGGTCGTAAGTGGCCGTCCGGGCTGCAGAAACTCCACTGTTGAGTTGATGGTTTTGGGGATGTTCATATCATCAACTTGCCACAGTAAGGTCAGGATAGCGGTGGACTCCAGGAGGGTCGCTATGGTTCCACCGTGCAGTGCACCCACGCCCAAATCGCCAATGAGCGGCTGGTCAAACTCCATACGCCCAATGAGTTCCTCATCTTCGACACTAAGTGTTATGCCTAGGGCTTTTGCGTAGGGGATGTGATCGGTAAGTATGGCTGGGTTCTTGTTTTGCCGGGCCAGTCGGATTTTGTCTAGCATACTCATAAAGAGGCTCCTGGCCTGGGTAGCATTAGCATGAAGGTTCCGCGAGCTCGGGCGACCTCGTTGCGGGTGCCATCTTCTGCGAGATGATAGGCGACTCCTTCAACGAAGGCGACGTGCTGTGTGAGTTTGGTGCAGTGACACGAGCTGTATAGAGTGAGTTCTGGTGTGCTCGGCTTGAAGTAGTCTACGCGAAGATCCAAGGTCGCGATGCGAGTCAACGCCCCCAGCTTGAGATAGACAGCTCCGCCACAAGTGGTATCGAGCATTGCGGTAATGGCTCCGCCATGCAGTACGCCACTATCAGGATTGCCGACGAGTTCTGTCCGGTACTCCATCTTTGTGGTAATCGTCTCACCATCAACCGAGGCCAGGTGCAAGTCCAGGAAACGGTTGTGGGGCGAGAGCTGAATTAGCTTTTCTAGTCTGCCGCCCATTAGTCGATTACCGGTCCGGGACAGCCAAATACAAAGCTCACACTGGTGTCGCCTTCTTGGACCGAAGTGCAAGCAGCGCCAAAGAGAGTGATGGTGTCCACGTCCGGGTGATAGTCCCAGCCATTGTTATGAGCTGGATCGCGGGGAATGGGCATGCCGGCGACAGAAACAGTGACAGCGGCAGGATCGGGCGGTAAAGAGGTCAGCGCGAAGGAGCATGTTGTAGGAATAATTCCCCCGGCGATCGCAAGAAGGGCTTGCTGCAAGCTATTGGCGTCATTGGCGTGATAGAAATTTGGATTGCCAGGTCTGGGCTCGCCACCGGCGTCGGCGGCATCTTCGAGCAGCCCGGAGTCGAGACCGAAAAGACTTCCGAAGCCCAAGACGAAGGTGTTCACGCCCTGGTTTCTGAGCGCGGTTACCGCAGCAAGTGTTTCTGCCGCGGAGTCAGTGTCCGCCACAACCGGGGTGCCGCCACAATTGGGTGCGCCGTCAGTTGCAAAAAGCACGTATTGTCCGGCAGGGTTTGCCGGAATTCCAGCGTAAATGTCGGACGCATTTTGCAATGCCAAGTGCGCAGGCGTATTGCCGTCCGGGCCCTCGCCGTTCATCCAGGAGTTAATCGCGCTGGCATTGTCGATAGCGATATCTACCTGAGCACCAGGGACGATTCCGCAGATATCAGCTGTTGGAAAGGCGGTAAGACCAAAGCGAATGTTGGTGTCGTAGGTCGTGGTGATAGTCTCGATAGCATCTTCCATCAGCCTCCACTTTGAAGTCCCAAAAGGGTTGGTCCCTGGGCCCAGCATCATCGAACCGCTTTTGTCCAAAACGATTAGCAAGTCCGGTGGATCGTTGATGATTCGCAGTGGAATTTCTTCGGTTTGCGCTCCACAAGAGCTGGCATCGCCGGGAATCCCAGCATCGATCTGTCCGCTTGTGGCGTCCGTCTCAGTGGTTCCACCGCCGTCTGTATCTCCGGAACCAGCGCTCGACGAAGGACCACAGCCAAGTAGAAGAAGAGGAAAGAGGGCAGCGTGAAGGTATTGTAAGCGAGACATTGTGTGAGCCTTGGAGGTAAGTTTTGAATCTATGGGAGAAATTTGCAGCTGCAGTATTTCCGCATCCTACAGTCTTCAGCGCGCTCGGTGGACACCTTATTTTCGCTAGATCGGTCAAATCTGGTATTAGTGGGCAGGAATTCCGTGTCAGATTTGCGAATAGGCCCGCGAGTGACGATCGCAGCCAGTGAATTGAGTGAGTCTTTCACTTGTTCAACTGGTCCAGGAGGGCAGAATGTCAACAAAGTAGCGACCAAGGTTTCGCTGCGGTGGACGCCTGCGACCAGCGCGGGGCTGAGTGAGTTTGACCGCGACTACTTGCTTCTGCGCTTGGCGTCGAAGCTCACCGACGCTGGCGAACTCATCGTTATTTGCGACGAACATCGGACACAGGCTCGCAATCGTGCTGAAGTGCGGGTAAAGCTCAGCCGTGTGATTTTGGAAGCGCTTGTCCGACCGAAACGCAGACGCGCAACCCGTCCGACAAGGTCTTCGGTGAGACGCCGTCTTGACGGAAAAAAACGCCGTGCCGATCTCAAGCGCAGTCGCGGGAAATCCGGGCAAGATGACTAGGGGAATATCGCAAGCGGGAATGCTCTTGGGCGATTGGCTGGCAGCAGAGCCCTTTTCACTAACCATGTCTTCTGGTTTTTTCGCATTCTTCGCCCACACAGGAATGCTCTGCGCTCTCGAATCTGCCGGGCTGCACCCTATTGGCTATTCAGGATCGAGCGCTGGCGCCTTGGTCGGCGGACTGGCGGCAGCAGGGTTGTCCGGGGATGACCTGGAAGAGAGCTTGGCGTCTCTTCGCAGAGAAGAATTCTGGGATCCGGGGCTTGGCGCTGGGCTATTGCGTGGAGAGCTTTTTCGACGCAAACTCGAGACTCTCCTGCCAGTGTCCGAGTTTGTAGACTGCCCGAGAAGCGTAAAACTCTCTGTCTACAATTTGCTCAAGCGCAGGACCGAAGTATTGACTACAGGATCGTTGGCAAGTGCAATACACGCTTCCTGCGCTCTGCCTGTGTTATTTCAGCCCGTACGACGACGGGGGCGGCTTCTCAGTGACGGTGGTATCGCGGATAGGCCAGGTCTTGCTGGTATGAACTCGGACGAGCGAGTGCTCTACCATCATATTTCGTCCCGTTCCGCCTGGCGTCGCCGTGGAAGTACGTCGCTCAAAATACCCAAGCGTCACAATATGGTTAGTCTATCGATCCAAGGATTGACCCGAGCCAACCCCTTTCATCTGGAAAGAGGAGTTCTTGCAATGCGACAAGCTCGCCTGGCGACTGAGCGAGCTCTGGCGATGCCAATCTGCGATGAACTCGTAGAGACCAATGCAGCCTCTTAGGGGCTTGTTTTTTCTGCCCCCTAAATATCACCGCGTACAGGTCTCAAAACGATTTCCTCAACAACACTGCGCTGGCTGAGACGATAGATCGACAAGAGACTCTGAGCAATATCGCGCGCGGGCATGAGGCGCTGACTGTCAATGCCCGAGCTCTGCCAGCTTGGCGTGTCTGTTGCGCCCGGTAAAATTGCGGTAACGCGCAATCCGGAGTCCTGTGTTGACTCTCGGACAGCACGTGCGAGACCCAAGAGCCCATGCTTGGCCACAGTATACGCGCCGCAACTGGGGTAGGCACGCTCGGACGCCACAGAT
>JAESTW010000503.1 GCA_016763395.1 Kofleriaceae bacterium | reverse complement strand
TCGCTCAATCCCGTCCGCCACCGGATTTCCCATGGTGTAGACGATACGGTTCAATATGTCACCAGCCTCTTCATTGTGGACAATGCTCGTTTGCTTGCCCGAGAAAAAGGAATCGCTTTCGTCGTAGTGGCGATTGAGCTGGCGGGCTACCAGGGAGTGGAAGGCGCCAATGAATTTCGGGCGAATTCCATCTGCATCAGTGTCAACCCGGTGGATGTGATTGGCCTCGATAACAATCGCGTGCAGGTCGATATTGTACTTAAGCAGGCAGTACCCAAGGGTGTACTCAATGATCTGAGTCACGTCCTCGTCTTCAACGAGCAACATCTGGCGCTTGTGCACGCGCCTTGTTACCATCGCAGTAGAGTTTTTGTATGTGGGCCTTGGTTTGGTGATGCTTTCTTGGAAAGCAGTAATCGTGCCACGCGTAAGCTGCTGGATTTGCTGGTTTTCTGTCCGGTGATGTCGGACGTTATCCGGACGTCCGGCGGACATCGGTAGGGTTCCTAAGAGCCTAGACTCGCCAGGGAGTCTAGAACAATCTCCGTAACATCTTCAGATGTGAAGTCTAAAGCGCGAGCCCTTGCTTCGCCAACCACGCGATCCGGACATCGGGAAGGGGCGCTTCAAAGCTCAACTTCTCACCGGACACAGGGTGCACAAATGAGATTTTTTCTGCATGGAGAAAGTGTCCGGCAAGGCCTTCTTGCTCGCTTCCCTTGTAGAGTGTGTCACCGGCGATGGGGCTGTCGCAGGCGGCCAGATGTGCGCGGATTTGATGCATGCGTCCGGTGTGCGCTTGGCAGCGAAGCAGAGTGAAATCATCAGCTCGGGCTAACTCTGTCCAGCTTGTGTGCGCCTCTAGCCCGGCATAGTCGATGACTACCCGCTTGCCACGCTGCAGTAGTGGTTCTTCGCACTCTTGGCTAACCGGACGCCTGTGCACCACCGCCAAATAGTGTTTCTCGACTTTGCCGGCAGAGAATTGAGCGCGCAGTGCACTCCAAGACTCAGCGGTACGAGCGGCGATGAGCAGTCCACTGGTATTGCGATCGAGCCGATGGGCTAGCCCGGCTTCTCGCGGGTCATCGCCCACGCCAATACACTCTGGAAAGTGAGAGACCAGCACATTGGCCAGGGTCCCAAGCTCACCGGCAACCAAGGGATAGGACGCCATATTGGCCGGTTTGTTTAGCACTACGATGTGCTCATCTTTGTAAATCTGCTCCAAATCGCCGGATTCAGGCACAACCCGGAAGTCTTCATTTTCTGCGGGCGCGGATTTGAGCTTAATTTGTTGCCCCTCTTCCACCCAAGCCCCCTTTTTCACCCGTTTGCCATCAACCCGGACAGCGCCATCGCTAAAGAGTTTTGCGATCCGTTTGCGGCTCGCGTCTGGGTATTGGTTTGCAACAACGAGATCAACCCGGCCATCTTCGCCCGGCCCTACAAGAAATACTGTGGAGTTCATAGCGCCTCTCCTAACACAAGAGCGTTGACGGTGCTGCCAGCGGCAAAATCGCCAGCGTCTAGTGGTAATTCGAGAAAGCAATCGACACAGGCCATGGAACGATGCATGCCTGAACCTTGTTTTGCTAAGGGAGTCGCGAGCAGCCCCGTGTCTTGCCGCTCCAGGGTTGCTCGCACGAGATGCGTCCGCCCAGGTTTTTTGGAAATCGCTTCACTGAGTGTCACAGGAACTCGAGGCCGCAGGGGATTGGCATACCCCAGTAGCTTTCGCAGAAGTGGCCGGACAAAGAGTTCAAAGCTGACAAGAGAAGAGGCTGGATTGCCCGGGAGACCGAGAACCAACTGGCCGTTCTCGCGCACCCCAAAGGCAAGTGGTTTGCCGGGTTTGACTGCGACTTTCCAAAAATGGTTGGCGATACCTACAGAGTCATAGGCATCTATAACGAAGTCAAAATCTCCAACCGAAACCCCGCCGGAAGTCAGGAGAATATCGTAGTCCGCCAACGAGCGAAGTGCTCTGACAGTGTCTTTCATCGTATCCGGGACAATCCCTGCGTTAACCGGAATCGCACCTGCTTGTCGAACTTGCGCGGCTAGCGTGATGTTGTTGCTATTGATGATCTGTCCGGGCTTTGGCGTTTGCCCGAGTGGAACGAGTTCGTCGCCCGTCGACAGGATTGCTACCCGGGGGCGTTTGTGCACGTTGGCTGTAGTCACACCCTGAGCCGCCAAAATCGCGAGTTCCCCCGGACCTAGCAAGGTTTTGGCAGGCAAGAGCAGGGTGCCGACTTCGATATCCTCACCAGCCCGGCGGATGTGTCGGGCAAGTTGTGCTGCTTCAGCGAATACTGCGCTTGCTTCCCGCTCTTCTACATTCTCTCGCATACGACGCAGTCAGCGCCAAGAGGAATCGGGGCACCGGTCATGATCTTCGCGCAAGTTCCCGGTGCTAGTTCACTGCCCGGTGCTCGTCCCGCTGCGATCGTGTCCGAGATAGCAAGCTCACCAGGTGTGTCCGAAGCCCGCATGGCGAATCCGTCCATTGCCGAGTTGTCCCAGGGGGGAAGCTGTAGGGTGGCGATAACATCTTCGCACAATACACGGCCGAGACTCTCTTCTAGAGGGACTTGCTCAGCCACCATTGGAGTGCCGGCCGCCAGGATTTGTTGTTGCGCTTCTTCCAGACTTAGCATGGGCAAGTAGTACCAGATATGAACTGCGGAGCTGTTCATATCTGGTGCTCTGCGACAGATGATCGTTGTTTTGCTTGCGATCGCTTGGGCTACTTTTTGCCCTTTTTTCTTGTGCCCTTACGGGCTGCTTTTAGTTGGGAGGCTGCTCTGTCGGATTTGCTGGGGTCGACTACCTTATAGACGAGTATTTTTTCGTCCGGGCTGATGACTGAACTCGGCGCTCGCTGATTGATCCTAGCCAAATCATATCGACTCAGACCAAACTTCTTTCCGATGGTTTCCAGAGACTCAGGGCGTCTAGGAGAGTAGGTGAGTCTCTTGCGGCCAACTCGTTTCTCGGCCTCGTCCAGATGGCCTTTGGAGCCTACTTGCACTAGCTGTAAGCGGGACTGATCGAGTACTGCGACCTTCTTCTTCTCGGGCGAGAAACCGGATTTGGGCCAGACTTGCAGCACCATTCTCGGGTGCAAGTGGGCATCAGGATCTAAAGCGTTCCAGTTTGCCAGCGCAAATCGATCGACACCAAAGGCATGCGCAATCCCACCCTGAGTATCGCCACTCACGACACGGTAGAAGTACCGTTCTCGGCCCTTCACCTTGAAGTTCAGGTCGGGCAGCGGGATGAGTAATGCTTCCCCTGCATCTGCTTTGGGAACGCCGGACTTGTACAGATTGTCTTGCGCGCGAACTTGGTTGGTCGCCTTCTTCTCGGCCGATACTTTTGGAACCACCAAGAACATGCCGCCGCGCACTTCCGATTCACTTGCCATTCCATTTAGTGCTCGCAGTTTTCTACGAGAAATTCCGTGGGTAGTTGCGATGTCTTCAAAACGCTCTCCGTGGCGAACCAGGTAGGCATCAGCATCATCCCAGTCAGCTCGCAGTTGGGCGAATTTCTGCGAGAACTGCGAGCGAGAACCTTTGGGAACTCGGACAAGGTAGTTCTTCATACTCGGAGGCGTGCGTCCGCGGCGCAACTGCGGGTTGAGAAACTTAATAGTATCGAGCTTTGCCCCCGCTGCCCGAGCGACCATAGATAGCTTTACCGACTTGGGTACAGTGACTTCGTCGGCGACTACAGGACTTGAATACTTGATGTCATCATATCCGAATAGTTCTAAGTTGTTTCCGACGATCGCGGTGGCGAGGAACTTCGGCACGTAGTGCGCTGTGCCCCAGGGCAATCCATTCTCGAGTTGAATGAGTTGCCAATAGTCGTTTGTGTTGTACTTGGCGATACTGCGAATAACCGCTCCGTAGCCCGCATTGAAGGCCGCCAATGCCAAATCCCAGTCACCGAATCGGGAATACAAATCGGAGAAGTAGTACATGACTGCATCGGTCGAGCGGTCCGGGTCGTTGCGCTCATCCAACCAACGGTTTTGCGTAAGTCCATAAATGTGTCCGGCAGCCGGCATAAACTGCCACAGTCCGCTAGCTCCGACCCGGGAGTACTCGTGAGGTGAGTACGAGGACTCAATCATGCTGATGTAGACCAGCGCCTCTGGAAGTTTGTGTTTGCGCAGTTTGCGCACCATCATCGTTTTGTACTTATTTTGAGAACGAAGCCAGGCACGCATAATGTTTCGGCCGCGTTTGTTGTAGCGATAGAACTCCAAAAAGGTAATGATCGAGTGGTCCCAGTGAACTGGGATGTCCGGCATCTTTAGTGTGTCGAGCCAAGGCAAATCCGGACGCAGCTGTGAAGGCTTTAGCACCGACCTGCTTTTGCCGCGGCTGCCGGCGGCATTGACTCTGTCTGGCCCGCGTCCGAGTTTGCGAACGGCAGTGTGACCGTGCAGCGATTCGGTGTTGACCCAAGGAGAAGAGGAGTTCGCTTTGGGGAATGCTTGCAGTTCAAATTCCCTCATCGCTTCTTGGATTTCGCCTTGGCACGAGTTGCCCACCTGACATCCGCGGATCGCTCGTCGCTGCCCGAGATCGTGGACAAGTGGTGGGGCGGAAGCCTGCGCCGGCCCCGGTGGTTTCGCTTGCACTCCCGGATTACGACCCTGCGCCGAAACAATCGGAACTGTGCCCCCCATGATCCCGCAGGTAAATAGGAGGAAGAAAACTCGAAAGCTGGGCAATGTCAGATTCATGAATGCAATCCGGAGTGTTTGATGCGGAAGTAGGTGCTCTGAAGGCGTTTCAAAGCACAAAGACAGCTCCTAGACTACGATCCTCTGAGGAATGTGCGACTTTTTTGCCAGAATGTGTGGAAGGAACCGATATGCAGCTCAAAAGTTGATACGCTCGGCTTAGATTTAACCCTTGGAGTCACGCTATGCCCGGAATGGGCGAATTACTCATTATTCTTGTTATTGTTTTGTTGATTTTCGGAGCCGGAAAGTTACCAGCAATTGGTGACGCACTGGGCCGAAGTATCAAGAACTTCAAGCGTTCCGCGACTGGCGGAGACGAGCTCGAAGTTTCTAAAAAGAACAAGCTCAGTTCCAAAAAGAGCGAGAACGCTGGTGAACTCAAGAGTTCTAGCGTCGAGGATGCTGAAATTGTGTCGGCAGAAGTGTCGGCTGAAAAGCACGAAGAACACGTTTAGCCACTGGCCCAGTTTATTGGTGCCGTGTTTGTTAGGCACCGCGTCGGTCCAGTAGTTAGGCGCCGGCGCTGGCCTCACGCTTTTTCAGTAGCCGCTCCGCGTGACCACGCAGCAGGGCGGGGCTACTGGCGTTTCGGCGAATCTCTCGCAAGTCGCTATTGCGCAAGTCGAGACTAAGTCGACATGCTAAGGGCAGCGGACAACCCGGATTTAGAACCAGCGCATATCGGACAGAGCGCGGTTGGGACCACTTCGGATGCGCGGAGATGAGCCGAAGGCCTACCGGATCGGCGGGTCTTTTTGACGCCATCACCACGACATCGGACTCGATCAAATTGGGATTGGAGAGGAGAATTTCGATGACCTGTAGATTCGGATCGTGAATCAAGGGCAGAAGCCGTGAGCGATCACGAGTACGCGCGATCGACTTTCGAGCACCAAGGCTTAGCACCGGCCCGTTGGGAACGATCGCCCGAGGCTTGTCTTCTACTTCTTTGGATTCTGTTGCAACACCTTCCAAGAGAACGTAGGCAAGTTCCATCGCGCCTCGTTCATTGGCCAGTGCATAGAGATCGGCTCGAGTCTCATAGCTGAGCTTTGAAGGTGGTTCCAAGATGGAGACTAGCGCCGACAAAGCAACGCTAACATCCAGATTTCCTTGTCCTCCGCGGTGAATTAGCTCTTCCATAGCCACGAAAGTGTTGGCCAGAGGATGTTCTCTAAGCCTTTCTGCCAAGACGGTTTCACGCATGCTCGCTTCACGAATTGACTTCACCGAGTGAATCAAACGCTGACTTTCCTTGTGCACATCCCCAGTTTGCCACAACTGAAGCCATTTCGTCACGAAAGCTTCTGTTGCGGATATTGATGCACGGGCCCGCAGCGTGTAAATACACTATTAGTTATGTCTGAGGTTCGGGTTATCAAGCGTTATGCCAATCGGAAATTGTACGACACACAACACAGTCGCTACGTAACGTTGGATCAAATTTCCGACATGATCCGCGAGGGCGATGACGTAAAAATCATCGACAATAAGACCAAGGCCGATCTGACATCGGTCACCTTGGCGCAGATTATTTTTGAAAAAGAGAAGAAGCACAAAAGCTTTTTGCCTTTGCAGGCGATGCGAAACATCATCCAAACTGGTGGTGAGTCCATTCATCATATCGTTTCGCAAGCGCAGCGCAAAGTAGAAGAAGCGCAGCGCAAAGTCACCGATATATTGCCCCACAAAGAAGAAGTGGTTGAGCAAGATGGCGATGCATCGACCGGGTTGGCTGAGACTGACAAGCCAGGTCCTTTGGCGATTCGCGAACTGAGAGAATTTCTGGTGAGTTCCCAACGGACGCTTGACGACTGGTCGCGCCGAATCGATGAGCGAGTTCGCAATGTAGTGGGTGGTATTTCACCCTTTCGAGGCTTGCACACCGATGTACAAAGCTTGGCAGACCGAATCTCTGAGCTTGAAGCGAAGCTAACGACGATGGTCGACGAAGAAATTGTCGATGGCGAGTTGGCCGGTCAAGAGTCCGCGGACACCGACAAGTCCCCAGAGTCCTCTGAGTAGCCCGCAATGCTGTGGACATCACCGACGCAATCGCCTTCCGCCAAGATCAAAAAGAACTCCGGACATCGCGGGGTAGCGCGATCAAATCCTGTGGCAAGTCTGATCAAAACATTTCAGTAACCCGCTGACTCCCTGAGAACAATACGATGAATAGACAAGAAACACTCGACAAACAAAAAGAACTGCTCTTCCCCTGCATTGCCAATTACTACGACGAACCTGTTGTGTTGACAAAGGCCAGCGGTACTCGCGTAACGGATGTTGACGGCGTCGAGTATTTGGACTTCTTTGGCGGAATTCTAACTGTTTCCCTCGGACACTGTCATCCCGAGGTTGTGGACGCGATTACCAAGCAGGCGCAAACTCTCGGACACACATCGACTCTCTACCCAACCCAAGGGCAGCTTATCGCAGCGGAGACCTTGGCTCGCATGACGCCGGGCAAGCTCAAAAAGACCTTCTTTACCAACTCAGGCTCTGAAGCGGACGAAACCGCGGTCATGTTGGCCAAAATTCACACCGGCAGCTCTGAAATTATCGCCTTGCGTCACGGATATCACGGACGCACCCACCTCAACACAACGCTGACCGCGCACAAGGCGTATCGCTTGCTGCAATCGCCCGTCGCTGGCGTCAAGCATGCGCACGCTCCCTATTGCTATCGCTGTCCTTTCGGCGCGAAGCCGGAGAGTTGCGACTACCAGTGCGCGACGGATATCGAAGAACTCATTCAGACGACAACTAGCGGCAAGCCGGCGGCATTTTTGGCTGAGCCTATCTTGGGCGTCGGCGGATTTATCACGCCTCCTAAAGAGTACTTCAAAATCGCTGTCGACATTGTGCGCAAGTACGGCGGTGTCTTTATCTGCGACGAAGTTCAGACTGCCTTTGGCCGGACAGGCGACAAGTGGTGCGGAATCGAGCACTACGGTGTGGAACCGGACATCATGACTTTTGCCAAAGGCATTGCCAACGGTATGCCAGTAGGCGCTACCATTGCTACCGAAGAAATCGCCAACTCTTGGACGGGCGCGAGTATCTCGACCTACGGCGGCAACCCGGTTTCGATGGCCGCTGCAAACGCAACACTGTCGATTATGGAGCGGGAAGACATTCCAGCTCGGGCCGCTCGCATGGGCAAGAAAATCACTGCCATGTTTGAGGGCTTCAAAGAGCAGTACGAGTGGGTTGGCGATGTCCGGGGTATGGGACTTATGCAGGCAATGGAGCTTGTCGAGACCAAGAAGTGCAAGTCGCCAAACGCAGTGAAAACCAACGCCGTCATGGAAGCGGGCAAGACAGAGGGCATCTTGCTCGGCAAAGGCGGTCTTTACGGAAATACTATCCGCATTACGCCGCCAATGCTTATCACCGACGATGAGCTAGACGAGGCAATGTCGCGCTTCACCAAGACCATGGCTCGCGCGGACAAGATGTAGCTTGCCCGATCCTAGGCTCATAAACGACGATCTAAAACCGACCACCGCCGAGCAGCGAACGTGGTCGAAGTGGCATATTGCCGCGCTTTGGGTGGGCATGGCGGTTTGCATTCCGACCTACATGCTAGCCGGCGGTATCATGGCGGGCGGTGCTTCGCTGGGCATGGCAATTTTGGCCATCGCTATCGGCAACATCATCGTCTTGATTCCGCTAGTGCTCAACGCGCACCCGGGCACCAAGTACGGGATTCCCTTTCCGGTTTTGCTGAGGTCGAGCTTTGGCGTTCTCGGAGCGAACATTCCGGCCATGATGCGAGCGATCGTCGCCTG